>JANNFJ010000387.1:0-2094 GCA_031379725.1 Calothrix sp. OTE_75_metabat_31 | reverse complement strand
TAACGTTTCGCAATCTCGACAGCTTCATTGATTGCCATACGGTCGTCTAATTTAAAAAATATCATTTCCGCTACAGCAATACGCAAAATATCGCGGTCGATTTGGGCAAGACGGCTGACTTGCCAATCAATCAAAGCTGTATTGATGCGTTCATCGATGACGGTTTGATTTTCGTGGACAGTTTGGACAATTTGAATCGCATATCGCGCTACTTCCTTATCCTGGTTTGCCAGTTGAATCAATTCCGGAAATTCCAATGCTGCACCCAATTGATTAATTGCTGTCTGGGCATAGGTTACAGCATCTTTAAGCATAGTTCGGGCTGTGTTCAAATCGGCAGCACGAGTTTCGCTTGTCAAGAGACGGTCATTACTGCGTTGCAATTCGGCAGTCGCGGTGTCGAGAGTATCTTTAACTTCGGAACGGAGGGTGCGGACTGCTGCCATAACCAGCTTAGGCAGTTGGTCTTCAGTTAACTTTTTCGGGTTTGTCGGCAACTGACTGAGGCTTAAAAGAGCCAGTTCGCGGGCAATTTGACGAGGTTTACGGTCTTGCATATAAATAACAGGGTGTGGGGTGTAGGGCAGATTGGGGGGTTTAATAATATGTAATGATGTGTTTTGAGCAATATTTAAGAAAACAACTATTTTTTTGGTTCTTGATACATAAAAACAAAGGCTTGCATCGGTTCAACCCCCACGCCTTTTCAAAAGTCAAACAACAATAATAGTTCGGTTGGTAGTAACTTTGTGGAAATTTTGCTAAATTTCTTCCATTTGGATGGTCTGTCGCTTCTGGTCTAAAGCAGATAATTCAACATTGCGATCGCGTGCCATTACAAGTTGAGGCAATGGACTATTAGCTGCGACGATACCACCGGAGACAACGATTTTAAATGCATCTTCAATGGACATTGACAAATTTACGACTTCATCTTCGGGGACAACTGCGTACCATCCAGTAGTTGGGTTCGGAGTTGTGGGAATAAAAACACTCAGCATCGGACGCGACATTTGAGCCTGAATATCACTGCTAATAATGCCAGTCACGAATGCGATCGCCCAAATTCCCCGACGGGGATACTCAACTAATATGACACGGCGAAATTTACCATTGGAATCTTTTAATAATGTTTCCAGAAGCTGCTTTAAGGTCTTATAGACCTGTCCTGCCAAGGGAATTGCCTGGAGAACCCGCTCACCCATATCCAAAAACCAGCGTCCAGCAATATTACGAGCCATCAAGCCAATTAATAGAATACCCAGTAATGGTATAGCTAGACCAACTACAAGGTTGAGTATATTCACTAAAATCGGGTGTAGCCCATCGAACGGGTTGATCTGTTTGGGTACTTGGGTGAGAAAATTTATCACCCAATTGGCAATGGTAATCGTCAGCCAAATTGTGGTTGCCAGCGGAATCACTACCAACAAACCAGCAATCAGGTCATTTTTGAAGTCCTGCTTTAAACGTTCGATTACCAAACCCCCGTTCTCCTTTTTTAGGCTATTAGAATTTTTCTGATTCGCACTCATATTGCTATGAGGTTAACAGCGAACAGTCCAGACTGCTACTATTTCAACAATTTGTAAACGATTGTTACGCTCTTTATGAGAATATTCTAGTACTAAATTAGGGAGTAAGGAGTAGGGGGAAATAAATCAGAATCCGGGTTTCTGCGAGAAACCCGGATTCTAACCCTTACGACTTGCTCTGTTTTCCCCCAGTAGCCCGCCACATTAATTTTGCTAAAAAAAGATTAGGTAGTGCGTAGGTAGGCAAAGCCAGCCCGCAGGGCTTACATCTTGCTCGCTTTATATAGTACGCGAGCTTTATAGCAGTTCCCAACCAGGTGAGGTACGTATGTAGGGGCGCAAGGCATTGCGCCCTTATCTTGGTGTAAAATTGCTGTACCTCATGAGACTGGGAAACGCTATATATAGAAATCCGGTTTGATTTATGTTGGCGTAGCCTGCGCTTGCGCTTAAAAATCTAAGTATATGTAGGGTGCGCTTCTTCAGCAGCGTAACGCACCAAAGCCTCGGAACGGTGCGTTACGAGAAGCGCTAACGCACCCTACGTATCTTTTCAAAA
>JANNFJ010000290.1:0-5087 GCA_031379725.1 Calothrix sp. OTE_75_metabat_31 | reverse complement strand
CCTGCTTAATTTTAAGATGCGTTTGCCCTGGTTAACGGTACTAAGGTAGCTGTTTCACTCATCTGGATAGTCCTCAAAAATACAAATAATTGGTAAAAGTTCTGTTCCTGTGTCGATAATTTCGATTAATCGTCTTCCTGTATTTCAAGTATTCTTTTACAGCGTTCTTCGGATGCTGCTGCAGACCATTTAGCTTAAAATATTATTTAAGGAAATAGTTACTTAACCTTATTTTGCAATGATTTCCTATATTCCTTTGTCTGTAAGTCAGTATTTACAAAGAATTGTTTTTTTTCAGAAGGGTAAATTTTGATTCATCTCAAAAATCAAAGTTCCAGATACCCAACAATTTTTATAAAGTCTGAGATATTATCTTTATGATTCTATTACTTATTCTAATATACATGGTTGGGTTACGCTCCGCTCCACCCAACCTACGAGCTTTTATTATGAATAGAGAAATAATATCAAAAGCATTGGTTGTTACTATAGGTCATAACTTTATGTATCGCTTCATCTAAATTTAGTAATTATGTAGTTTTCGCTGACAAGTTGGGAATAAATATCTTTAGATTTGCTAACCAATAGAAAAGCTATACCTGTTTAAGATTTTACATTTTGCTGGGTTCCTTCCATTATCCTTACAATCGTTGCTTATCCTATATATAGGATTACTATTTGATTTTTGTTGGCGTAGCCTGCGCTTTGCGCTTACAGATACGTAGGGTGTGTTAGCGTGATTCGTAACGCACCAAACCCTTATAAATGGTGCGTTACGACTTGCGTCTAACGCACCCTACAATACCTAACTTTATAAGCGTAAGCGCTGGCTACGCCTACAAAAATCAAATATGAGTCCTATATAGAAAAAATATAAGCTCTACAAAAAAATCGTTTTATTAGTTATACTTTTTTCCATAGGGTCAATAAAATCTAAATAACTATTAACTTATATGAATGAAAGATTAACTCCAGAACAATTAAATAAAGTTATCGCCGAAGCACAGAGGTTGCAGGAAAGCCGAGAACAAGAACTTGAACCCGAACAGGTTCAACAAATATTGGAGGAATTAAATTTATCACCCGACTTACTCGACGAAGCTATAACTCAAGTACATCGTCGTCAAGCTTTGGAGGCAGAAAAAAAACGTAATAGATTGATTTTCGGGGGGATTGCTGCTGCAATGGTGGTAATTATTGGTAGCGGTGTATTCTTTTTTAAACAAAAAGATGCTACTTTTGCCAATATTTCAGCACAACAAGACCGCATTACTACAGCACAAGATAATGGAGTTAATTTGAAGGTTATCGAACGGCAAAGTAACTCAGAAGTTTTTTATCGAGTTACCCTCAAAGATGCACCGATTGGTCAAAGGTTAAATTTAGCTTGTGATTGGATTAACCCTAGCGGTCAAGTTGTTAAAGAAAATCGCTACCAAACTCAAGATATTACGACAGTAGTTTGGGATACTCAATGTAAATATATCATTAATTCTGGGGCAACTCCCGGCAACTGGAAGGTACAAATGTCTTTGGATAAGCGTTTGTTAAGTGATGAGAGTTTTGAGGTGAAGTAATACAGCTTATGGGTCGCATCTGTCCATCGCATTTTATCGGTTATTGGGGTCATGGTTCCGAAACTGAGGAAGTACTTCTTGCTAGGATTGCCAAGCGGCATTACCAACGTTTGTGTATTCATAAAAACCCGGTGGGAAATGTTGCTTTCATTTCACATAACCAAGAATTGATAATTCAACCTGAAGGTAATACCATTGCTTCATTGTCTGCTGCGGGGATAGATGGTTTTCCCGATGCATGGGTTCGTTTGGAAAACGATACGACTTTATTGTTGGGGAGAGATGCTTTTGGGCGGGTTCCTTTATATTGGGTGCAGCAAGGACAGGTAATTTGGTTTGCATCGCAGTTACAATTACTTTTACCGCTTTTGGATGCACCTCAAGTTAATATTGCTGCTGTTTATGGATATAGTTGTTTTTCTTATGTTCCGACTCCCCTAACTCCTGTTGTTGGCATTCAAGCTGTGGCTGCGGGGACTCAGGTAGCTTGGAATTTTCGTGATGGGATGCTTTTACAACCCCAAACCCAACGATTATTAGAATGGCAAGAATCGGAACAAATTGATGATGAAGCTACAGCAGTTGCAGAACTACAAACACTCCTTCAGAATGCTCTAGCACATCAAGTTCAAGATATCACAGCACCTGTAGGGGTTTGTCTTTCGGGTGGACTCGACTCTTCGATTATTGCTGCATTACTCGTCCAAGCTGGGGTAAAGGTCAAAGCTTACAGTCTCGACTTTGGTAATTATGGTATACCCGAATATCCCTATGCAGAACAAGTTGCCCAGTATCTCCAAATTCCTTTAGTAAAAGTTGATGCTAGTCCGCGCAGCATCGCTAAAGCCTTAATCCCTACAGTCAAAGCACTTGATTTACCTTTTGGCGATGGGGTAACTGTCCCATTGTATTTATTAGCACGCAGAGCTAGTGACGAAACTGAGGTAATATTTAATGGGGAAAATGGCGACCAGTTATTTGCTGGTTGGACAAATAAACCTCTGATTGCCGCAGGTATTTATCAGGGGGAACACCCAAATAAAGATGATTTCCTCCAGCAGTATCTTCGCACCTTCCACCGTCTTTGGGGTTATGAAGCATATCTTGCTGATATTAGTGAATTTCATGCCGAGGATTGGGTGCGAGAAGCACTTGACTGCCAATATAGCGATTCCTTATTACATAGGTTGCGACGGGCTGGGTTAATGTTAAAAGGGGCACAAAATATCCAACCAAGGGCCACAAATATTGGCTTATCGCAGGGGGTGGTTGTGCGATCGCCTTTTTGCGATTTACCATTAACGCAGTGGTGTTTCCGTTTGAGTGGGGAGTTGACTTTACAGGGTAGTTGTGAGAAATATATCCTCAAACGTGCTGTGGAAAATTGGCTACCTCCAGAAATCGTTTGGAGGCAAAAACGCGGTATGGGTGTTCCCTTGAGTTCCTGGTGTTTGCAGGAGTTTTGGCACAATTTAGGTGATTGGTTAAACCCCGGTATTTTACGTAGTGAGGGAATTTTTCAGCCAGATATTGCCGCAAAAATCGTTAGTGGTGAATTAGGTGCCAAAATAACGGGACGACGTGTTGGTGAGATTTTATGGTTATTGGTGATGTGGGAATTATGGCGCATTCACGTACTGGGTGAAGCACCAAATTCAAAAGAATTTTTACACCCGTTTGTATTACCTCGTCGGATGTGGAGATATTTAAAGAGATGGCAAGCTTAGTTCCAGATTCCAAGGAAGTCGCTGAGGAACTGTTACATATATACGGTTCCCCACTATATATATATGATGGAGACAAGCTGCGGCAAACTATCGACCGAATTACTCAAGCAGTTCCCTATCGCAATACTCAATTTCGATTTGCCACTGTCACTAACGGTAATATATCATTACTGCGAATATTCCTGAATGCAGGTTGGGGACTCCATGCAAATACACCGGGGGATATTTATCTGGGACTCAAAGCGGGGTTTCCACCCGATAAAATTGTCTACAGCGGTAGTAACCTCAATCGTGATGAAATGTCCCAAGTGTTGGAATGGGGAGTCACGACGTTAAATTTAGATAGTATTTCCCAGTTACAGCAATTGTGCGAATACAATCAATCGCATCCTCTGAAAGTCGGTTTACGTCTCAACTACCCGGAGTTGACGGGGGATAGTCGCATTGGAGTTCGTCAAGAAGAGTTTACCGTAGCGAATACCTTAGCAAATCAAGCAGGTTTAAAAATCAGCGGGTTGCATTTCTACCGAGGCACAGGGACGAATGCAACAACAGCTTTTACCGCAGCGATTGGAACAATTTTTGAGATAGCCCAAACATTACCTGATTGGAAATATTTAGATTTTGGTGGGGGGTTTGGTTATCCTTACCGTCACGGTGGTGCTGCGTTTGATTGGGAAATGTTTGGTGCCCAGTTAACTGGTTGTTTGGAGTCGTTGGGAAGCAAAATTGAGTTGGTGATTGAACCGGGGAGAAGTGCGATCGCACAATGTGGTACTTTACTTGCTAAGGTGGTTTCGGTCAAGTGGCAGGATGAAAAGCAGATAGTGGGGGTGGATACTACTGTTGCGAATCTTTCGGTGTTGAGTGTTCATGGTGGGTATCGGGAAATTATTGCTTATTCGCAGTCGTCGAGGTTATTTTCGACTGATGTGTGTGGTAATACGACTTATTCTCGTGATTATTTGGGTAAGAGTTGTCAGTTACCGGCAATGGATGTTGGTGATATTATTGCAATTTTAGATGTTGGTGCTTATGGGTATGCTATGTCTTCGCATTTTCTGCATCGTCCTAAACCTGCGGAGGTGTTATTAGAAGATGGTGGTCATCGGTTGATTCGCAAACGTGAGGATTATAGCGTTTTGTTAGGGAATCAAATGTAGAGACGCGATACATCGCGTCTGTGTGGTTTATTGTGTCTTCTAATAATCTTATTTTATGAACCACAAAGGGCACAAAGGGCACAAAGGAAGAGAAGAAGAAATATTTTATAATCGCAAAATCTAAAATCTATAGGAATTATATATTAACTCTCTAAAAATCTTATTCCTTTGTGTCCTTCGTGTCCTTTGTGGTTCATTTTTCCATAAATTTAAATCTAGGGAGTTATTATGAAGTGTATTAGTTGTGGAACTGATAATAATTTAAAGGACAGAACTGCTAATTTTGGTAAATGCAGTAACTGCGGTCATGCTTTTGTTTTTGAACCGACAAGCATGGGTGGTATTAAAATTACTGACCCAATGTTTGCTAAGATAATTGGCGATATTTCTGTAAAAAATACTCTGTTTTTTACTCCCAAGCAGATGTTTTATTTTTTAGATAATCGTTTCCGACGTAAAAAGTATAATCCTAAGACTTTTGCTTTTGGCTTTATATTTTTTCATGTAATTTTAATTGCTTTTCGGATTTTACCTGTCCTTCTTATCTACCAATTATTTCATATAATTAATCTGTATCGAAATACTAAATCTCCACAGTCTGATAATGCTAGTCGCAAGGC
>JANNFJ010000273.1:0-11221 GCA_031379725.1 Calothrix sp. OTE_75_metabat_31 | reverse complement strand
CCTTCGCAAGGGTCAACAGCGATGTCAATTTCGACTAATTCATCAGGGTTACAAAAACTCTTGGCATCTGCGCGGGTACAAATACCGACTTCTTCGCCAATGTAGAGCATTGGAGCATCATCGCGTTCCCCTTCGCCGATGACGATGCGCCCGCGCATGTGAATTTTATTCATCCGTTCGCGCATTGCTTCAACTGCCACTTGGTCAGCAGTGTTCTTTTCGCCCTTGCCCATCCAGCGAGAGGAAGCGATCGCAGCTTGCTCTACTACCTCAATAATTTCTAACCCAAGAGTATTTTCCACAGAGTCTGCCCTATAAATTGCTTGATATCGCGTCGTTTTCAACTCGCGTTTTCAGTACTCAAGTCTACCAAAAGGCGGATACCGAGCGTAACTAGTAAGGGCATTTGCTGACATTAAGTTTTACTGCTAATTAGCTAGAAAAGCCAGCTAACTGAGTCTGCTTTTCGCTATATCTATTGATGGATAAGGATTTCGAGAGTTTAAGAGACCCCAAAAATTAATATTTCCAACAATAAATTATTTTCCATTTCGCCTTTACCCTTCCCCATGCCCCTTATCTCCTCTGGCATCGAATATAAAATTTTGACACGATTCACTTAAATTTTTAAGTAATCATATTTACGCACGTAATTTTGACTGTTATTTTTGTACCAAGGAGATAAAATCATTATCGTCGTATAGCATGACTGTAAAATCGTCTTTTTATATCCCATCACTTGACGGCATTCGTGCAGTCTCTATCTTGATTGTATTTCTTTCTCACGCAGGGTTAGGAAAATTTATTCCCGGCGGGTTAGGTGTTAGTATTTTTTTCTTTCTAAGTGGCTATCTCATCACAACGCTACTACGTATTGAATTTGATAAAAAACAAACTATTAGCCTTAAAAAGTTCTATTTGCGGCGAATTATCCGTATTTGTCCACCTGCATACCTTGTCATTGCGATCGCCACAGTACTGACAATAGCAGGAGTACTAAAAGGACAAATTAACCCAACTGGAATTTTTGCCCATATATTTCATTGGAGCAACTATTACATTATTGCCGCTAATGGCGAAGGAATACCCCCTGGTACTGGTGTTTTCTGGTCATTAGCTGTCGAGGAACACTTTTATCTAATTTTTCCAATAGTTTATATTTTACTACAACGCTATATCCCATCGCGGTTTCGACAAATGCTAGTTTTGTTTGGAGTATGTGCAATTGTTTTGGTTTGGCGCTGTATTCTGGTTTATGGGTTACATAGTTCGGAATTTCGGACATTCTACGCAACCGATACACGTCTCGATTCAATTTTGTTTGGTAGTATTCTGGGAATTTACGGTAATCCAATTCTCGACAAAATCCCAAACTCAAGCCGATTGTGGATGTTCTGGTTTGGATTTGGTTTAACTGTGTTATTACTAAGCGTACTGCACCGCGACCCGCAATTTCGTGAAACTTTCCGCTACACAATTCAAGGACTTGCATTATTTCCAGTATTTATTGCGGCGATTCTGTATCATGACTGGCTTATTTTCCGTGTTTTAAATCTAAATTGGGTCAAATTTGTCGGAAAAATTTCTTATTCGCTTTACCTCGTACATTACACTATCATCATTTGGTTTGGGTCAATAGGTCTATCCCCGGTTCTGAGTGGTATTTTCGCACTCGGTTTATCGCTGCTAGTTTCAACGAGTATTTACTATTTTGTTGAAAAGCCCTGTGCTGGGTTGCGGCATAAACTCGCGGTTTTAGCTTAAACCAGAAAAGTTCTTTGCTAATTGTGGTTTTTAGCCTCTATTAAGTATTTTGACTTATAATCATATATTGGGTGCGTTAGGTTAAAACTAGCGCACCCTAATCTTGTATTTATTTTCTTTAACTTGGTTATTAGAACGGGTTATTTTACCTGAATGGAATATGCTGAATTTTTTCAACTCATTACTCGGTCGCCATCCCGAACGTGTTAAAGCAAACGTAGAAATTTATACTTGGCAAACATGTCCTTATTGTATCCGCGCCAAAATATTACTGTGGTGGAAAGGTGTAAATTATACCGAATACAAAATTGACGGCGATGAAGCAGCACGTGCCAGAATGGCTGAACGCGCAAATAATCGACGCTCTGTACCGCAAATCTTTATTAATAATCAGCACGTAGGTGGATGTGATGATATTTATAAACTTGATGCACAAGCTCAACTCGACTCATTATTGATCGCTGAGTACTGAATCAATTCGATCCGATTTAGTTAGAGTAGTCCAAGAAATAAATGATCCCGTAGGATAGGTATCTCGCCTGTCTGTGTATGTTTGTATGACAGGCGAGACGCCTATCTTACGAGCCTTATTAGGTATTTTTTTAATTGGAATACTCTTAAACAATCAAACCTCAAATAGCCCAGGCTAAATTAAGTCTAAGGGCTTAATTTTTGTAACCGACCTCCCCCGATATTAAAGATAAGAAAATGTTAACTAAATACTCAGATTATCTTATACATCGACAGTGGATGAGTCGCGCCTTAGAATTAGCAGAAGTAGCGGGTAATACAGGTGATATCCCTGTAGGCGCTGTTATTATTGATTCATCTGGACGACTGATTGCAGAGGGTGAAAACCGGAAAGAACGCGACCATGACCCAACGGCTCATGCGGAAATTGTAGCGCTTAGGGCAGCTGCTTGCCAGTTACAAAGTTGGCGTTTACATGACTGTACTCTCTACGTAACCCTCGAACCCTGCCCGATGTGTGCAGGTGCAATCGTCCAAGCCCGTATAGGACTCCTTGTTTATGGAGCTGACGATGCAAAAACTGGTGCAGTGCGAACGGTAGCGAATATCCCTGACAGTATGGCTTCTAATCACAAGTTACGTGTAATTGGGGGCATACTCGAATCAAGTTGCCGCCACAACTTACAAACTTGGTTTGCAAATCGGCGACATCGAACACTTACTTAAGGACAGAGGTCAAACTGTCCAGTTGGTGTGACAAAAATCAGGGAAGAAAATTTACGGTGTATCTAATCAAAGTTTTTATCACATTCCACCCAACAACCAGCAGCCATCGCTATGATCGAACTTCACTCGAACCCCTCGATAAATTACCCAGAACCTACCAAGAGTGCTGCTAATTATTCTGTTGCATGTACTACTACATCCTGGGTTTCTCCTTGGTTAAGTCCGTTGGCATATTTGTTGGGGCGACATTTGCTTTTACCTTTATTCTTCGGAAGAATTACAGTAACCGGACAAGAAAATATTCCCACTCAAGGCCCGGTTATTCTTGCTCCTACACATCGTTCGCGCTGGGATGCATTGCTTGTTCCTTATGCTGCGGGGCGTTGTATTACGGGACGCGACTTACGATTTATGGTGACAGCAACTGAATGTCAAGGGTTGCAGGGGTGGTTTGTCCGACAATTAGGTGGGTTTCCTGTAAACCCGGTACATCCATCGATCGCTACTCTTCGTCATGCAGTTGATTTATTGGTTGATGCCGAAACATTGGTTATTTTTCCTGAAGGTGGTATCCGCAAAGGTAAGCTTCATCCATTGAAACAGGGTATTTCGCGCTTGGCTTTGAGTGCTGAAGCGTCGCACTCTGGATTAGGAGTGAAAATTATTCCGATGAGCATTAATTACAGCCAATCGAATCCCAGTTGGGGTACAAATGTGAGCATTCACATTGGTAATCCTCTAGAGGTTACGAATTACTTGGGTAGTTGCTCAAAACAAAGCGCCAAAAGCTTGACGAGCGATTTATCTAAGGCTTTGCAAGAGTTAGGTCATCATCGTACGGAAGTTTCTAGTTGTCAGTCGTTAGTTGTCAGTCGTTAGTTGTCAGTTGTTAGCTGTCAGTTGTCAGTTGTCAGTTGTCAGTTGTTAGCTGTTAGCTGTTAGTTGTTAAAGACCAATGACTATTAACCATTAACCAATGACCAATGACTACTAACCAATGACTATTAACCAATGACCAATGACTATTAACCATTAACCAATGACCAATGACTAATGACCAATAACTAAATTTCTAATTTCAATACCCAGTTATTGAGCGTTCCTGTATCTTGCGGTGCGTAATCGATTACCCAAAGATTCCAACGTCCTCTAGCTGGCACTTTGACTGGAGAAGGTACGCTGTAAGTTGCTTCTAATTCGGTACGACGACCTAATGTTCGACCTTGCAACAAAAATTTTTGGTTATTCGGGGCTATTAAAAATATTTCTAAATCACCTAAAAAATCGTGAGTAATATCAATTGTCACTTCTATACCCCGAACTAAACTAGAGTCTGCGATTGCGATCGCACTTTTAACTCCCTGTTTGTCGTTGTCGGGAATCGCAAATTTACCGTTATTCCTACCGATTAACTCTCCATTTCTAGTTTGGGTTGCACGCTGTTTGTGTGCTGCTTGTACTGCTTGAAACGCATTGACCTTGCCATATCCAAACCATTGCGAATGACCATTCGCGTCATAGGTGCCCTCTTTGTAACCTAACTGCGGGTCGCTGTCGGGGTCTACAACTTTATCTGCTGTTTCCTGCAAAATATTCTTAACTTCTTGGGCCGTCAAGTCAGGATTTGCTGACAATATCAATGCAGCGACTCCTGCCACAACCGGAGTTGCACTCGAAGTACCGCCAAAATCGTTGGTAAAGTCGCTTTGATCGTATCCAGCACTAGCCAACTGGTCGGTTGTTAATATACCTAACCCCGGTAGTGAAGTTGCGATCGCAGGCATAGTATAAACGTACCCGGTTGTTTGAAACCACATTCCTGGTGGTGCATTATTACTAGGGGCACAGACCGAAATATTTTTACCCCAATTACTGTAAGCGGCTTTTTTGCTCAAACTTGTGGAAGCTGAGATTGCAATAACATCAGGATGCACCGCAAAACCACTTAGCCACTTAGTATTACCACTTAGCACATCTTTTGCCCAATTGCGCTCATTGATGGTTCCGTCAATCGGACGGTTAGCATTTCCCGCCGCAAACAAAATTACACAACCCTTACCATTTCGACCTTGTGTAGCCGCACGACTAATTACTGCCCGTTGACGCAATGACAGTGGGAAGTAAACCGCCGATGCCCCCCAACTGCAAGAAATGACACTTGCTCCTTTCGTAATTGCCCAATCGAAAATTTGCTCAATAGACTCATCATCTAAAAAGCCTGTGGTGCGAATTGGCATTAAAGCACAACCGGGTGCAACCCCAACAATTCCGGCACCATTTTCCTCGGCAACCGCTACACCCGCACAAGCGGTTCCGTGACTCGCTTCTTTTTCGTTTGGTAATGGTAAAGAATTTTTATCTTTTAAATTTCTGGGGGCAACAATTTTACCGCTACCTTGAAAATCAGGATGGTTCAAATCGAACGAATCATCAACGACTGCCACCACCACCGAACGGACTCCACGGGTAATATCCCAAGCTTTTTCTACGGCGATATGCGAGCTTGTAGTCGTCAAATTTCCACCATTGTTGTTGAGATACCACTGTTGAGAATAAAGGGTGTCACGGGGTCTGTAGTGGGGTTCTAGTAGGGTAATAATATTGGGTTCAGCTGCTAGAACTTCGCTAAGTCCTTGTAATCGGTTGGTGATTTTGACAGGATTCTCAGTAGCTTGCTTACTAATTAGGTATACGAAGGTATTGGCAAGACCAATAACGGCTTTATCTTCGACTAAATTAAAAGTAGTAGCGATAGTTTTAATTTTTGCCAAGTCAACCCAAGCTGCAAATTGAATTGTAATTTGGTCGCCTAAGTAAACATGGGTACCGGGACTATTTTTGATTTGGTAAACGTGGCTGGCAAATGCAACATTTTGTGAAGCTCGTGCTATTGCCATTGCCGCGTCTAACTGGTTGGGGGAGACTGCGAATACTTCGAGTTGTGCCCCAGATATGCTACGTCGCCAACTTACGTAGTTAGGTAGCCCTAGCTGCTGCGCGGAGAGATTTTTAGTCGGACGAATGGTAAAGCGATCGCTGACTTTTTCTAAAATCAATTCTTCGCCACCACGTTGTAAAATTATCCCCAGGTTACTTGCTGGTACACCTGCGGGCAGAGAAAAATCAGAAGAATCTACAGGGTTGGTCATTTGTGATGTAGCCTACTGTGCTGTTTAATGGGAACTCAAATCAACCGACTTTCAGTCTAAATCAAAGAGACTTAGTGTGCAGCTTTGCTTTGTCAAAACCCCAAACAAAGGTAAGATACCCGAAGTTTCCATTCTTGTTTCATTAATTTTTATTTAGTTGTCGCACGATAATAATTACTCATGAACTTTGCTACAACTGTTCCCTTGATTCGTCTCACTTCGCTATCACTTATAGCAGCCCTTAGCCTGCTAGCGCCCGTTCGCGCCCAAACGCCAGTGCTGACACCAAGCCCCAACCAAGCCCAGCCAATTGACCCAAACGACCCAAATAACCTGCGTCCGGCGGCTCAAAGCAACAGCTTATTAAGTCTTGATGGTGGTAAGCGTTTGATGAGTGAAGCTGAAAGCGCTGTTTCTTCACAAAACTACGATACGGCTGTCAAAAAACTCCAAGAAGCACGAGTTGTTTTTAACCAATTGTCAAATTTTTATCAACAACTTACTTCTAGCTTCTCTGGAATCGATAACCGCATTGCCGACGAACATCGCAAAAACGCTTTATCATCAGCCCAATTGCGTGACGAAGCTACCTATCGGCTAGCACTCGTACATCGCGCCCAAAATAAGACCGAATTGGCTGTACCCTTACTCGTGCAAATTATCGGAAGCCAAAACCCCACTAGGGATTTTGGCAAAAAAGCTTACCAGCAACTTTTTGAATTAGGATTTGTAAATTCACCCTTCCCCCGTACTGGAAATACTTCTTCCTCGTCCCCAAAATAATTTCAAACTCATCTGTCACACTTAGAATTATTTGTCACCATCGTTAACTTTGTAAGGACGTTGTATGTAGCGTCCCTACATCTTGTTTGTAAGTGTTGAGTATATTTTGTTGATTTTTAGAAGATGCTTTCAGAGATTTTTTGCTTTGACTACGATAACAAAATTTGATATTACCCCTCCTCGCAAGCGGTTAGCAGGATATGATGTACCTGATGTAGGTGCTGTATTCACCATTAAATATCCACAAAATCGACTCTTATCGGTCGATAGTCAAAATTTGCTTAAAATATAAATGAAGACGTTTCTAAAAGGATTGCGATGATTAGTCCGCAGGAAGTTAAGGCAATGATTGAGAATGCAATGCCTGATGCCCAAATTGAAGTGCAAAGTCCAGATGGCGAACATTTTGATGTGACTGTAGTTTCATCGCAGTTCGCTGGTAAAGGACTGGTACAACAGCACCAGTTAGTTTATCGCGCTGTCAAAGAAGCCATGTCTAACGATTCCATCCACGCTTTCGCACTCAAAACCTACACGCCTGAAGATTGGCAAACTACTGCCGCCTCTTAGAGGAACACCAGAAAAGAAATTATCCCAAATCCCTAATTAACCTGTAGGGGCGCAAGGCATTGCGCCCTCATGATGGGATAATTTTTTAATTGGAAGTCCTTAGAATAGTAGTCAGAAGCTCGTATGTGTTGGAAGCTAGAGGCTAGAAATAAACTATTTTCCTGTACTCTCTAGTCTATCTTGCTTTTTATTACGCTTAATTTTTTGAAGATCGCCCAAATTTTGGATACGGAATTGATTATTATGATGACACCAGAACTCAAAGAGCGCCTCGATAGTTTAGTAAACCAAAACAAGATTTTTGTCTTTATGAAGGGCACAAAGCTTATGCCCATGTGCGGTTTCTCTAACAATGTTGTACAAATTCTCAACACATTAGGAGTTCCTTTCGAGACTATTAACGTTTTGGAAGACCAAGATGTTCGTCAAGGTATCAAAGACTATTCAAATTGGCCCACAATTCCTCAAGTCTATATCAATGGCGAATTTGTCGGCGGTTCTGATGTCTTGATTGAGCTTTACCAAAAAGGCGAATTACAACAAATGGTAGAAGTCGCTTTAGCTTCTTAGTTGTCAGTTGTCAGTTGTTAATTGTCAATTGTCAGTTGTCAATTGTCAGTTGTCAGTTGTCAGTTGTTAATTGTCAGTTGATGACTTCAAAATTTGTCACTGACCACCGACCACTGACTACTGACCACCGACCACCGACCACCGACTACTAATCAAAATTTCCCCAGTCGTCTCTAGATATTGGATAGCGACTGGGGAAATTTTTTATGTCATTTACAAAAGATTAGACCGCAGGTACTGTTGACAATAGCAAATACTGTGCTACGATCATTGGCGTTAATGAGCAATGAAGAATACTCCGGTAAGTACATTAGTAGTAATCATGCTCAGGCTCAGGCTGTAGCATTGTTGTAAAGTTAGATACATCGTACAAATAACGGGTAGCTTCCTCCTCTAAGCGATGAATCAAATAAGCTTCAATGGCGTTGCTATTTCGCAGTGCAGCGAGATAGCCATCCAGATACATCCGCATATCATCCGTTCGATAACCGCGATTCCACAGTTCGACGAAGGTGTCGGTTAGTTTTTGGTAAAAGCGGATGGTTTGTGTGTCTTGGAGCATAACTGCTATAAAATCTGTTTAGGATGAGAATTGTAAGTTATCCGAGCTAAAAATTGAAGTATTACTACTAGTCTGCCATTAACTCAAAGTTCATATATCTCCCTCAAAGCACAAGTACAAGCAGCTATTCTCTAACTACAATCCTATTCCATACGATTCCGTAAGGGTAGGAGGAGTTGAGTAAGTTGTTCTTATTATTATGCATGGAAATTGTTTTTGTGGAAGATAAGTTACTTGGATTTATCGTAATTTTTTTTAGCAAACTGAAAACAGCTTAAATTTCGTCTTGGGGATTAAAGCAGAATCAAATTTGGCAAAAATTCTTGTAATCACACCTAATTTCCTGCGTCAATCGGACTATTGAGCGTTCTATTGTATTTAATGCTAACAAATTTCAATAACTCGAATAAAAATTTTAGAAAATTACCTAACTCCGCTTTGGGTAAGGCATAGGTTATACACTTGACACCGATTTGGGTTGCTCAAAACAAAACTTATTGTGTTTGAAGTAGCAACCGTTACAAAACATAATTGCTCTTACTTGTTACTTTGAAGGTCATAGACGCAAAGGGGTCTTGCCACCGTGGGTTCGGTTTGTATAGAAATTGTTGAGGGAAATCCGCATTTGAGGTCTCTGCTGGGTTGGCACTTGCAACAACTGGACTATCGAGTGCATCAAGCTGCGAGTATTTATCAAGGGCGAGAAGTGTTTTTAAGCCAGCAACCAACACTGATTATTCTTGATGCGGATTTGCCCGATGGTGACGGCATAGAATTTTGTCGTTGGTTGCACCGCCAGCAACAGCCTTTGGTCTTAATGCTATCTGCACGTACAGGTGAAGGGGATATTGTCGCTGGGCTAAAAGCTGGTGCTGATGATTACCTTAGCAAACCATTTGGGATGCAAGAGTTTTTAGCACGAGTCGAAGCTTTGATTCGTCGCAAACGCACACCTGTGGCACCAGCTTATTTAGATTATGGGACGCTGCAAATTGATTTGGTGCAGCGTCGGGTTCGTTTTCAAGGAGAATTTATAGACTTAACTCCTCAAGAATTTAGTTTGTTATATGTTTTGGCGCAAGCGGGTGGAGTCCCGTTGAGTCGGTCAGAGTTGTTGCGTCGTGCTTGGCCCGATGCGATTGACAACCCGCGCACTATTGATACGCATGTATTGTCGTTGCGGAAAAAGGTTGAACTTGACCCGCGTCAGCCGTGTTTGATTCAAACTATTCGCAATGTTGGCTATCGCTTTAACATGGAAAGTTTGAATGTGAATTTACCTCAGTCGCAAGCGAAAATAACTAAAGAACGATTTAGCAATCAACGTTCGACGTTGAGTACTCAGGTGTAGGAGTGTGGGGTCGGGAGTGTGGGGTCGGGCTGGGCGGGAGTGTGGGGTCGGGCTGGGCGGGTTGATGAAGATTTTTTGTGGGATGATTAGTTGGTTGGTTAACCCGCCCTTACGGGATCTGGCTGTACTCCTCTACTCCTCTACTCCTCTACTCCCTGCTACTTAAGTTCTTATAAAAAATTATCTTCGATTTCTGCTTGGGTGATGTTACTTTTGAGGGTTGTCCAGTCGGTTTGTGCAATGGCACTATTGCCAACTAATCGTCCTTGCGATACGTGTAAAACACGATTGGCAAAATCTTTGACTAAATCCAACTGGTGATTAACCATTATGACTGTTGTATTTTGGGTTTCGCTTAGTTGGGATAATATTTGTAGTAATCGTTGTGCTGAACCGATATCGAGTGCGGATGTTGGTTCGTCGAGTAATAAAATTTGGGGTTGGGTCAGTAGGGTGCGTGCGATCGCAACCAATTGTTTTTGCCCTGCTGATAATTGTAATTCGCTTCGCAACAACCAGTCATCGGGTATTTGCAACTGTTCAACCCACATACTCACCCGTCGCTGAATTTCCTGTTTTGGCAAACCGCGTAAAACTAAGGGATAGGACAACGCATCTTTGACAGTCATCCCCAATAATTTCGACTCTTGGCATACAAGTCCGATTTGCTGACGCAGTTGGATTATGGGAATTTGAGTGTAATCTCGATTCTCAAAATAGATTTTACCGCTAGTTGGTTCGCTCAAACGGTTCAATAAGCGCAACAAAAACGTTTTACCCGCACCTGTCGCACCAACAATACCAATACGTTCACCTTTAGAAACCTCAAAGGAGATATCCTGCAAAATGGTATGTCCGGGTAAGCTGTTATTCGCTTTGGTATTAAGCTTTGACGATAAACTAACCTGTTCGAGTTTGAGTATAATTTTAGAAGTAATATTATCCAAGTTCTATTTGGGTAAATGAATATAATTTAAATTTTCAACAATAATAGTAGACTACGACTTTATAGTTAAGAGTAATCCAAGAAATAAACTCACCCGTCTTGTTAGGTGTCTCGCATGTCTAGATATGTTTCGGACAGGCGAGACGCCTATCCTACGATATCGAAAAAGGATATTTTTTTAATTGGAATACTCTTAGCTATTCGACCTTGTAACAACTTATTCCGACAGGCAACAATGCCATCCCATAAGTTTATTTTTTCTTTTTCCCCTCATCCCTCTTGTTTACTGCCCAAGTGCTGTAGCAATAGTCCAAACGTCCATTAACAGC
>JANNFJ010000230.1:0-6274 GCA_031379725.1 Calothrix sp. OTE_75_metabat_31 | reverse complement strand
ATGAATGCTGCATCAATGTTGCCAACTTTTTGAGCAACAGTACGAGGAATTAGCACGCAATTGCCAAACATGGTGTCACATTCCTGGAGAGTCTGACTTGCACCCAAAAAGCTATATTTATTGGAGTACCATTTTTGAGATTTGACTGCACCACCATAGGAAGCTTGACCTGTTAATGCATCTTTAGTAGAACCAACTACTATAGAATTTTCAAGACCACGTTCTGATAATTTCTGATGTGTAGCTAGTAATCTTTCAAAGGTATTTGATTCGAGAATTGTGTCATCGTTTAACCACAGATAATATTCATAATCTTTCTGCATTGCTGACTCAAATGCTAGTCTCATTCCTCCAACCCAAAATAAATTGCCATCACCTTGAAGGATTTTTACTTGTGGATAGGCAGTTGTGACTGCATCATTTGTACCATCAGAACTTCCATCGTCAGTTAAGTAAATATCAAAAGATGTTGTTTGTTGATGTAAGGCACGCAGACAAGTAAGGGTTGTCTCGCGTCGATTAAAACAAGTCATTATGACTGCTAATTGTGATTTTGGCATTGGCATAAATTATTAAATATAAATAAAGCTCATTTTTCAGTAAGATGATACATTTTTAGTAGATACGTAGGGTGCGTTAGCGGAAGCGTAACGCACCCTACAGATATTTTTATAAATTAAATCGGATTGCTATATATTCAAACGTTATATAGCAAAGGCTCCATTAAACTCTTCGGGATTAAATTCATATAATTCTTCCCATTTAACGTAACGAGATTGAATACCTTTAGGTGTAGCAAAAAATTTTTCAACCATTGCTTCTGGATTTTTCTTCTCACCAGTTTCTTGTTCAATTAATTGAGCAATATAACTACAATAAGCTAACCTCAACTCATTCATTTTTTTCAACGTTTGCATTCTAATTTCTTGCGGGTCGGGTGATAATTGCTTCCAAGTTTCCACAGCTTGAGCAACTGCTTCTGCTTCTGGAGGGACAATAATTGAATTTTCAGGAGTGAAGAATTCATCTCGTCCACCTTTGCTGGGTGTACTAACAACGGGGATTCCACAAAGTAAGTATTCGCTAGAAGCAAGATTTGCTCCTTCCATTGCTGATAGAATCAAACCAGTTGAAGATTGATTATACTTTTTGGCTAATTCAGTACGTGGAAGGAAACTGGTATTAAAATCAGCGTGTTTTAGCTCTGGACAGTAAGCATGTAAGTCTCCACCATAAGATACAACCATCAACTTTTCGATATCTTTTGCTAACCAAAGACGTTTTGACTGGTTGAGTTGTGCTGTATAGACAGCATCGTAAATTTTGGGTTCGTCTAAAATTTTGTATAGATGCTCGTTGATATAAAAATTTTGGTTAAAATGACCCCCACGAATCAAAAAGTGTTTTCTCAATGCTTCCTCATCGGATGCATTAACCATTAAATGGTGCGTCCTTCCCTCTAAACTATGTAAGGTTGCTTTGACTTTGCGTAACGAAACTTGTTTAGCTGTTCCACACCATCCAGGAATATGCTCTAAAACATGTTTTGGTCGAAACCATTTTGGCAAAGGTTTACGTTGAATTTTATTTTGCTCGTAAACTAGTCCATTAAAAAATGGGTAACTGCCCAGAAACGAAATGATTAAGGGTTCAGTATTTAAAATGTAGAAACCATGAAACAACATATAGATAATCCTCCTAATTTTATTGTCAATTTTGCAATGATGAGACTTGTTGATAAGGTAAAAAATGACCCAAATACTTTAAATATTTGCAACTTTTTCAATCCAAGAACTCACATTAATATCCACATTCCAAACACGTAGTTTTTGTTCAATTTTTCGGACAGTAAGCATATATTTATGGATAACCGATGTGCGTGGCATATTGTGTTCTACGACTTTTTCACACAACCACTGGTAGTTTAGAGAATTTCTATTTAAATTCTTCAAGTTTTTGATTTGTGTATTCCAATCACGGTAATAAAATAGATTGAAATAATGAATTGTAACTATTTGATTCCAATGTTTCATTTGTGATGCCTTTGATAACCGATTATGTAAGGGTAGTGGATAACTATATGCATCCGAGAAATGAGATACATTTTCTTCTAAAGCACATAAAGTAACAGACAAAACCGATTGCTCTACGTAATAAATACCTTGGGGAGGATTGATATTTAGATGCATTACTTTTGTAAAGCTATCCTTCCAAGCTGTAAATATTCCCGCACTTCTTCTAACTGCAACTAATCCTGAATTCCAGTAAGCTCTAATTTTTTTATTGCGAATCGGTGTACTCACAAATACCTCGTGTTTGACTCCAAGTAGTTCGTAGAGCTTCTTCCAATACCATTCGTTCGAGTCTTGACTTCCAGTCGAACCGATTCCTTGACCATATTCGGGACGCATCCGCACGTTACAACCTTCTGGAAGTAAGAATTCTTCGGGGTCTGAGAAAAAGCATTTATCGCTGTCTAGAAAAACTAAAATTTCTGCATCAATGTTCTGCTCTGCATAAGCGCATACCAAGGGTTTATTGGCTAAATAATAGTCGTGAAACTCTTGATTAATGGGAATTTGCTGGTGAGTAACGTTTAGTTCTTGAAAAGCTTGACGAGTTTGAATTGCAATAGGTTCACCAACTCGAGGATGGAAACTATATATAGGTGTATCTTTGAATTTGTCGCAGAATTTACGGATACTTTCTGCGAGCATTAAAGATTGTGCTTCTAACCGACCTGGTTCTGTACAAATTATAAAAGCGATTGGTACTGACATTTAATGTTTTCTCCTGACTTTTCCGAATCTTTACTAATAGGGTTTATGGGCGGGGTTTTAAAGTATTAACCACAGAGACGCAGAGGGCACGGAGTTAAGAGGGTTGGGGAGGGTTTTTGTGTGAGTGGTTATTTTTAGTAATATTAAGGGGTTGTTAAGTACCCCACTTCTCGAATAAGTTGGGGGATTTATCCTCGCTATATGAATGCTTTTTGGCTTCTAAAACAATCTCGTGAAACAAAGATGAATAGCGACGTGCTTGAAGTTCTAAGGAAAATTCTCTTTCGGCTTTTTCACGGGCATAAAAAGAAAGTTTCTCTAGTCTTTCGGCTTTTTCAAGTACCCAGCTAATTCCTTTCGCAAAATCTTCAACTTCATAAGGTTTTGCTAAGTAACCACTTTGCTGATGTTCAACAATATCTTTTAAACCTGTTGAATTAAATGCGACAACTGGAGTCCCGCAAGCTAAAGATTCAGAAGCAGTTTGCCCAAAGGATTCTTGGAGTGATGGTACGAGCATGACATCGGCTGCTGAGTAAACGCTTATTAAAGAAATATCATCGTATAAATGCCCTAAATAATGTGTTTTAAAACCTAAATCTGGAGGTTTTTCCGGTTGCGATGCACCAAAGATGATTACTTCCCAATCATGACTGTAGCCAGATTTACTCAATTCTTGCAGCGCAGGTAGTAATAAATGAAATCCTTTATTTCTGTCACTTGTTGCTTCTAATGCTCCAAATAAAATTAGCTTTTTATCTTGAGGTAGATTAAGGATTTCTCGTGCTAGGCGTTGATTGACAGGTCGATATTTTTGCGTATCGAGTCCATGTGGAATCACCTCGATTCGTGTATTTCGGAAGATGGAACTTGCACTAGCACAATCAGCTAACCAAGAACTTGGTGAAACAAGAGTTAGGTTTAAATCTTTCCAAGCTTTGACTTTGCGTTCCCATACCCACCGGGATAGGTCTCGATCCTTATTACTGTTGAGTTGCGGACAACTACCACAGGATGCTGTATAGCGATCGCATTCTCCAGTCACGTGACAACCCCCAGTAAATCCCCACATGTCGTGAAGTGTCCAAACCAAGGGACGTTTGAGCTTGGCAAATGTCTCGATTTGCATAAAAGCTGCACTAACCCAATGTAAGTTAATAATGTCTGGATTAAGGCGGGCAATGTGAGGAACAACTCGGTCGGGCAACCATTGGATAAAGAATGGGGTATTTTTCCTTTGTTGATAAAACTTTAGTGGCAAGCTTTCAAAGGTCAATTTAGTTTTAGCAATACCTTGGTGCAATCTAGTTTTCGGTGCAATTACTGTTTTGTCGCTACTATGCTTTTCTTGTACCAACATTTGCGATCGCATTCCCAGATTTTGCAATCCTTTGTGTAATCTAAATGCTGCTCTTGCTGCCCCACCACTAGTATCATGGGTACTTAGATGTAAAATATTCACGTTCGTTAACCTCTATTAATGAGCTAATTTGATGTAACTATATAAGTGATTTATTAAGCAGTAGTGGACTATTAAAGTTATTAGATATGGCTTTTTTTCTCTTCATGTGTTCGCTTAAAGTCAGCGATAATGACATTGTTATATACATTAACCAATTCCAACTCGGTGCTAATAATCTAGCCTCAGAAAAGTTAATAATAATGATGATAACTAGCATCTGCATCGGCCAATAATCTTCTGGTTTCTTGGCGACAGAAACAATTCGATTTACTGCCATGACAATAAAGCGAGTTAGTCCGGCTGCAAAGACTAAAAAACCTACCATTCCTAATTCTAAAATCATTTCTAAAAAACCATTATGAGCATTACTTGCCCACGGATGTTGCCTTCGCAGACTCTGGGCAACACTACTATCCCAAAATCCATAAAATCCATAGCCAAACCAAGGTCTTTCAAAAATTTTTGCGAATATAAATTCCCATAAATCGGTACGTCCGTTTAATGTCAAATCTTTGCCAGATGTACCGACAATACTTTCGGCATTACCTAGAAGAAATATTGAAATACTCACAAGTGACATTAGTCCAAAGCTAATCAGAATTACCTGTAGTTTGTAGTCAGTTTTTCGGATAATTCTGTAGAAAGGGATAAGTAATATCATTGTTATCAATATCGCTAACGAAGTTGTGGAACGTGACAGAATAATCAAGCATACAGATATACCAAATATTCCCCACATCAGCCATCGAAATCGATTTATACTCAAAGCCAGGTGCGAAGAAACTCCCGCACTCCAAGCCATCATGTATCCCAATTCGTTTTTGTGACCAAAAATCCCAGTCCACATTCCAGCTAGTTCAGGTGCTTTATGAATTCCACCAAAACTAGGCACTGATGATAAAACTATCGATAGTACTGCGGATGTACTCAGTGCGATCGCAATCATCCTCATTTGTTCTCTGATGGTATAACGCATTGCTAAATAGACTGCGAGCAGATATATTCTAATTAAGCCTCTCATATAGATTAAGCTCGAAGGCATATCTGCTGACCAGAGAATAGAAAATAAGATAATTACTAGTAACAGTAATTGCAATATACCTTTACTACCGACATAAAAAAAGCCTTTCCAATGACGAAGAAGGAAATAAAATAAGATTGAATACGATATTAAATTTAATAATGGATCGACAATTCCCCCTCCTAGAGGAGTTGAAGAAATTTCCTGTGCTGGTTTGATTGCTAAAGCACCGACTGCAATTAGCAATAATATCATAGTTAAAATTTTTTCTGGTAATTTTACTTTCAACTTTTTACCTCTTTTATCAATTTTCTTAAAATACAGATATAGAATTTAGGACTTACACAGGGGATTATGAAATATGAACCATTCCAGACACAAAGAACACATCAAGAGGGTTTGGGAGAGTTTCTGCGTAAGTCCCATAATTATTGACCTATCTGTATTGGCTGACATTTACCGGTAATTTAACTTCAATAAATGGTTGATTTTTAGAAGAGACTGAATCTTAAAAAGATACTTGAAGACTTTTTTAAGTCTCTGCCGCATAATATATAACTGGTTATTTGTATACACAGTACTTTGGATGAAATTATCTGCTTGCGAATTCCGAACTATCAAAGGTGGATGCTGTAAAGGAAATTTCATTGCTTCTGTTGGTAGGTTAATGTATGAAAATTCTTGACCCGAAGTAAAATGAGTTGAATCAGCACCGACACCGACATTGGAAACTAAATTGGTGTTAGGAATAATGGTTAATCCTGATTGCATCCAGCAGGCAAATGTCCATTGATAATCCCAAGTTATCTCTGTCGGATTTTTATAAATAGGGTCAAAGACTTTGTGCCAATAACTAACTGCTTTGGGGTCGCCCAGAATGTCACTCAAAATATTGTTGGCTTTAACTTCTTCCCAAAGTTTGATATCTAGATCATAATATTGCCAAGCACGTTTCCAAGTTGCCCATCCCCAACAGTGACTATAGCGTGAATAATAGTAACTATAATCAGT
>JANNFJ010000203.1:0-2494 GCA_031379725.1 Calothrix sp. OTE_75_metabat_31 | reverse complement strand
AATAGCTAGAGATAGCATCCGTCGAATTAGGGAGTAGGGGCGCAAGGCCTTGCGCCCCTACAGGAGTCGGAAATTAAAAAATATGATGTATTTGTATACCCGACATCCGACACCTTACACCCTCTATTTTTGACTAAACCAAAATCGAGTTATAGCAAAACTTTATCGGAAAGCTATTACTCAAATTGTAGTCTTTCAGGCAATCGCTGTCCGCTTAATATTAATTTTCCGCAATTAAAGTCAAATTAGAATATATATTTTTTCGACCGATAGCGGCGATAATCTATATACATAACCTGTTTTAAAACTTAGGTATCTAGATTATGTATAATTTATAACTATTTAATGTTGTAACCCCTTGTGTAAATTAAATCTTTGTACAAGTAGGTAGATACTAAAAAACAAAGCATGTAACGACTATCACGTAAAGCCTTATTCCCTACTCCCTACTTATCAATAATGCATTTTTGTCTGGTAAACCTTAACTAATCGGTCAATTCCTTTAAATCGATATTCTCCCATTTCATGAAATGCCGAATTAGAACTAAGTAATCGATGAGTTGCTTCACTAACAACACATTCACCAGGCGGACAAACACTTTCCATCCGTGAAGCCAAATTAATTGTTGCCCCTAAAGCAGTATATTCAACCCGCTGCGAACTGCCAACGTCACCAACAACAGCTTTACCGCTATTAATGGCAATTCGTAATTGCAAAGGTTGTTTCCAAAATTTCTTTGCATTCAATTGTTCCAGACGAATTAACATTCCGGTAGCGGCTGCAACTGCACGGTCGGCATGGTCTGGCTGCAATTCGGGTGCGCCGAAAAATGCCATAATACAATCACCTATATACTTATCTAAAGTACCTCCATAAGCAAAAAGTTCTTGCAACATTTCCTCGAATAACTTATTTAGCATTTCCGCAATTTGTGTTGGTGTTAACTGTTCAGAAATCGCCGTAAATCCGACAACATCAGCAAACAAAATACTAATTTCGCTTTCTTGTGGTGGCAAACGTCCATCCGGTAATGTACCGAGTTCGATTAATTGCTGTACGACTGCTGGAGAATGATATCGTTCTAAACGGTGACGAATCATTTCTTCACTTTTAAGTTTTTCTGCTAGTAACCAACGTTGAACGCTAGAAGCAACAATATTTGCTAATGCTGAAAAAAACCTTAATTCTTGTTCCCCTTCTTCTTCCCAATGGTAAGAAGAAAGGTGAGCATCAGCATATAAAACTCCCACAACTTTATTTTCATCCCATAGCGGGACTGCCATAGCGCTACGGATATCGTTGACTAAAATGCTATGTTCGCTAGCAAATCTTTCATCTTTTTGGGCATCGGCAATTTGAATTGCTACTTTTTCGTCAAATACTTTTTGACAAATACTGCGGCTAATCCAACTACCATCAGCAGCAAGATTTTTTTGCTGTGACGGACTTCGTGCTGCTGCATTCATCAATTCTGGTTTACCAATGTTTTTAATATCAATTAATAATGCTAAACGGTCGATACTATTTAAATAGCGGAATACAACTTCTTTAACCTGCGAAAATATTTCTTCAATCGATGTTGCTGCGGAAAGATTTTTGGCAATATTGACCAAATCTTTCAGACGGGCAATAATTTTATCTTTGCTGACATTGACACCACTATCTTGATCTTCGGCTTCTATCCAGCGTTCTTGCAACTGTTCGACATTCCGCAGGATAGTTCGTTGCCCAACTTTTTCTGGTGCTACAATTAGTTGTGGAGTACTCTTTAATACTACTAACATGCTGATATTACCCAAGCAAATTACATCCCCATGATGTAATTGTTGTGGGGCTGTGACTGGTAATTTATTGACGTGCGTCCCGTTTTTGCTGTCCAAATCCTCAACAGTCCACGTCCCGACCGATGTTTTCTTCAGGCGGGCATGATAGCGGGAAATTCCCCCAAAAGGTAAATACAAGTCGCATTCTGGCAAACGACCAATTGTAAATACATCTTGAAGCACCTTCACCGTTTTTTCGGTATTTCCCTGTTTGAGACGCAGTTTGAGTTCAGTCATGAGTGCTTTTTGCTCTATCCTGGTGTTCCAGGAGTGCTAGCATCGATAAATTGACTATCGAATTTATCTTTCATTTTTCTTGGCAACCCTCCTAATATAATTCCGACAGCTAAGTAATATCAAGCACATACATTTTCGCAATCAAATTATGCGATTGCAAGGCTTGAATCAAGAATATACGTCCAAATATAGCCTCTAATTAACTTTAGCAGTGCAAGTTATAAGTAATTTATAGTACAAGTTAACCTGTATTTTAATTAGACGCTACCAGTCCATGTGATTAATTTCGACCTTTTCGAGATGGCTAGAATCCGGGTACTTTTACGAAACCTGGATTGTGACCCCCACGACTTGCCATGTTTCGCTTCGCAGACTCTTTATAGCAACTTTATGGAGTCTTGACCAGATGTTAGTCATAATTAGCTACGAATAG
>JANNFJ010000147.1:0-2027 GCA_031379725.1 Calothrix sp. OTE_75_metabat_31 | reverse complement strand
CTCGAAGATGCCTTCTGGAGATGAAGGGTCTTTTGCTGCCATAGTGGTGAAGCTATTTTGATTTTGACTCCAATATCCAGATATTTCAGAATTCACCATCGTATCGCTACCCCAAAGCTGAGTATTAACAGCATAGTTGTAAGATAGATTGCGATCGCTAACAGATTCATTCGCATCTAAATCCTTGCTTGTAGTCACGGTATTCCCGATTAAAGTCAGGTTATTTTGCTCAGTACCAAGTCCAAACCCGAAATTTTGGGAATCTATTTTATTCGAGAATGGAAAATTGACAAACCCTGAGCTTAATCCTGGAAAAATATCACCAAAATCAAAACCGGGATTTGGATTCGGAGTTGGAGTGCTACCTTGTTCGGAATTACTTGATGTGTCTGCTAAGATTTGGCGAACTTGCGAATCAGACAAATTGGGGTTAGCACTGAGCATCAAAGCGACAACTCCGGCAACATGTGGAGCAGCCATCGAAGTCCCGCTGTAGCTTTCATAACTATTGTTAGGAACTGTCGAGTAAATGCTAACTCCAGGTGCGGTGACATAGCTGAGTTCATCAGTTCCAGCACGGTTTGAAAAGCTTGCTAAACTCTTATCTTTCTCGACTGCACCAACGGCAACCCCGGTATTTTGGGCATAACGTGCGGGATATATTGGTGATGAACCGCTGCTATTTCCTGCTGCCATGACAACAATAACGTTTTTGCTACTGGCATATTGGAGCGCATCTTGCATTGATTTGTTTGCGCCACCACCCCCCAAACTCATGTTAATGACGTTTGCTCCGTGGTCTACTGCGTAGTAAATTCCTTTAGTAATTGAGTCATATGAACCCGACCCTGTATCATCGAGTACTTTGACAGGCATAATCTTCGCGTCGTGAGCAACTCCGGTTACACCATAGCTATTTTTTTCACCTGCGATGGTTCCAGAAACATGAGTTCCATGTCCGCCTCGATCCATTACGTCATTATTGTTGTCTACGAAGTTCCAACCGTGGATATCGCCAGCATAACCGTCTTTAGTATCATCGTTAGGATTAGTCCAGATATTATTTTTGAGGTCTACATGGTTAAAATCAACACCTGTATCTAAGACTGCGACGAGTACACCCTTACCTGTGTATCCTTTAGCCCATGATTCTGGTGCTTTTACCATATCTGCACCCCAATCGTTACCACCAACATCGGCAACATCTTCAAAAGTGTTTTTACCTGCCCCTTTGGCAACTGCTGCGGCCGCATTTACTAAGCCATAGCCGTTGGTTGAGCTATATTTTTGTGCGCTGATATCACTATCGTTCGAGATACTACTAGAGCTTATCCTTGGACTGTGAATATCGTTGGAGTTGAAGCAATCGGCTGAAGTGGTAGGAGTAACGTTTAATCCTTGTTTGGAAAAAACATCGTTACTTGTATAATCGCTGGGCATGAGTAATTATCCTCAAAAACTGCTTTTTGTGGCGACAGCAACTATTTAAGAGTTGTCGAAAAATTTGTTAAATACTTTTATCTATTAATAAAAATTACTCTATAAACCAAATGAGAATTGCAGCCACTTTTACAAAAGCTTCATGGAAAATTGATTTTTATGAGAATAATTCAATTAATCAAAAGTATCAAGTTATTAACTTTATAATGAATGGCACGAAATTAGTGTTCCATGTCATTAACTTTGAGTGCTGTAGAGACGTTACATGTAACGTCTCAACAGCGGTTTCATGGTTTGATGACCCATCAAAACTTATGACATGGCCTACTAATGCTTCATGTCATAAGTTCTGGTAGGCTCGTAGTTGGGCTTTAGCCCTCTAAATTAATAGTATGCGCTAAAGCGCTACTACGTACCCCTCATAATTAATGACATTGGGTACTAACTTAGGACTTACGCAACTGGCACAATCGGTCTCGGTGCGGCGAAGCCGCACCCTCGATATCAACACAGATAAAAATGTTTAGAATACAAGGGAAAAAGGATATTTTACAATTCGTAAACATAAATTTTTAATTATAAGTACC
>JANNFJ010000097.1:0-8535 GCA_031379725.1 Calothrix sp. OTE_75_metabat_31 | reverse complement strand
TTTCCCCTTCTCCCCTTTCCCCCCCTTTATCTCTCCACTCCCCACTTACTACTCCCTCTTCAATAGCGTCAATTGCATTAGATAAGATATTCATAAATACTTGATTGAGTTGTGCTGCATGACATTCAATTGAAGGAATCTTTCCGTAATGTTTAGATATTTGTATTTCTGGACGCTCTCTAGTATTTTTAAGTCGATGTTGTAATATTAATAATGTATTATCTATACCTTCATGAATGTTCACAGTTTTTTTCTCGGCTTCATCAAATCGAGAAAAATTGCGTAAAGACAAAACAATCTTGTGAATACGTTCTGCACCCATCTCCATCGACGACAATATTTTAGGCAAATCTTCTGTGAGAAAATTCACATCGATTGTTTTCGCTTGGTGTTGAATTTCCGAAATTGGATTGGGATAATGCTGCTGGTAAAGTGATAATAAATCGAGTAAATCTTGCACGTAATCTCGAACATGGCTGAGATTAGCTTCGATAAAATTAACAGGATTGTTGATTTCATGTGCCACACCAGCAACCAGTTGACCTAAAGAAGACATTTTTTCGTTTTGAATTAATTGCACTTGAGTTTGACGCAATTTATTCAAAGTTTGATTCAATTGTTGATTGGTATTACGGAGAGTATTTTCTACTTTTTGACGGTGGATAATATTTTCTTTTAGTTGTGCTAAATTAATACGTAGTTCCAACTGGCTGATAACTTGACGGCTCAAAGCTTGCAAAGCGGCAATCTTTTCTGGAGTGATATCTTTTGGAACCAAATCGATTGCACATAGTGTACCCAAAGCAAAACCATCGGCTGTAACAAGGGGTGCCCCGGCGTAAAATCGTATATTCGGTGCGGATGTTACTAAAGCATTAGTAGCAAAGCGTTCGTCTTCTAAAGCATTTGGCACTACTAAAACTTCGTCTGGATTGCAGATAGCATAAGCGCAAAATGCTAGTTCTCTGGGGGTTTCGGTTGCATCTAAACCAACCCTGGACTTGAACCATTGTCGATTTGCATCTACGAGGCTAACTAAAGCAATGGGAGTACCGCAAATATACGCAGCTAGAGTCGTTAAATCATCGAATGCTTGTTCGGGGTCGGTATCCAAAATATCGTAATTTAGAAGCGCTTTGAGCCTTAAATGCTCGTTTTCGGGGATGGGTGGTTGTTTTGTCACAGTTTTTAGATGCTACTTCTATTTTACGTGTATTAATCTAATGCCCTGAGCTTACTTTTATCTTTTGGAAGTAAAAACAGCAAAAATACTTAATTTTATTTTGCAGCCCGGAAATAAACCTTTATTTGTGATAACATTAAGGGGCTGTCTAATCTCACACATCTAGGAATTCGGGTGTTTCCAAAAAATGGAAATGCGCCTGGATGGAGGTTTAACCCGAATCGGAGAAAAATAATGCCTGTAGTTTCATTGGCTCAAATGATGGAGTCAGGAGTTCACTTTGGTCACCAAACCCGGCGTTGGAACCCAAAAATGGACCCTTACATTTATACTTCCCGCAACGGCGTGCATATCATCGATTTGGTGCAAACAGCCCAATTGATGGAAGAGGCGTATAGTTATATGCGATCGCAAGCCGAATCTGGCAAGAAGTTCTTGTTTGTGGGTACAAAACGCCAAGCAGCGGGTATCATCGCTCAAGAATCATCACGTTGTGGCGCACACTACATCAACCAACGCTGGTTGGGTGGAATGCTCACTAACTGGGCAACAATTAAAACCCGTGTAGACCGTCTCAAAGACCTAGAACGTCGGGAAGAAAACGGCGCACTTGACTTGCTGCCAAAAAAAGAAGCTTCGATGTTGCGTCGGGAAATGACTAAGTTACAAAAGTACCTTGGTGGTATCAAGACCATGCGAAAAGTCCCCGATGTGGTCATCATTGTAGACCAACGCCGGGAATATAACGCCGTCCAAGAATGCCAAAAACTCAGTATTCCCATCGTCTCGATGTTGGATACTAACTGCGACCCCGATTTAGTTGATATTCCTATTCCTGCCAACGATGACGCAATTCGTTCCATTAAATTGATCGTCGGTAAACTCGCAGACGCAATTTATGAAGGTCGTCACGGTCAGCTAGATGCTGAAGAAGACTACGACTACGACGAAAATTCCGAAGATTACGAGTACGACGAAAGCGAGTACAGTGAAATCGTGACTGGTGACGAAGTGGAAGAATAAGGGAATTAGGGAGTAGGGAGGAGGGGAGAGGGGGAAATATGTTCTTTTCCTATTTCCCCCACTTCCCCCACTTCCCTACCTTCCCCACCTCCTCCCCCACCTTTTATTGGTAAACTGTCAGTCTAAGTAGGTATTTAAAGGATTTAGGCAACATGGCGGAAATAGCTGCAAAACTAGTCCAAGAACTGCGCCAAAAAACGGGTGCAGGCATGATGGATTGCAAAAAAGCACTAAAAGAAAACGAAGGTGATATTGAAAAAGCTTCCGAATGGTTGCGGCAAAAAGGCATTGCCAAAGCCGATAAAGCTTCTAGCAAGGTTGCAGCCGAAGGGTTGGTTGAGACTTCGATTCAACCTGATGGTCGTGTTGGTGTGTTAATCGAAGTGAACTGTCAAACCGACTTTGTAGCCCGTAACGAAGCATTTAAAGCATTAGTGCAAAATCTGGCAAAACAAGCTGCGGACGCTGCGGACGTTGATTCATTCTTGACTCAGCCTTATGTTGAAGATAAGAATGTAACGGTTGCAGACTCCCTCAAGCAACTAGCTGCACAGTTGGGCGAGAAAATGGAAGTACGTCGCTTTGTCAATTACACATTGCCACAAGGGACGCTTGGTGCGGTTGATAGTTATATTCACACTGGTGGTCGAGTTGGAGTTTTGGTTGAATTAAATTGCCAGAACGAAACTGCTGCTAATAACGATGAATTCAAAGCCTTAGCGCGGAACATTGCGATGCAAATCGCAGCTTGTCCTAACGTTGAGTATGTGACAGTTGATGAAATTCCTACGGAAATTTCTCAAAAAGAGAAAGACATCGAAATGGGACGGGATGATTTAGCGAATAAACCCGATAATATCAAAGAAAAAATTGTTTTGGGACGGATTGAAAAACGCCTCAAAGAAATGACTTTGATTGACCAACCTTACATCCGCGACCAAAGTATTACCGTTGAAGAATTGATTAAACAAACAAATTCTAAAGTCGGCGATACCGTAAAAGTTGCTCGCTTTGTTCGCTACGTTCTTGGCGAAGGCATTGAAAAGCAAGAAATAAGCTTTGCTGATGAAGTAGCAGCGCAAATCGGTGCTAAGTAAGTTAGGAGTTAGGAGTTAGGAGTTAATAAGTAATTTCTTGCTTTTGGCTTTTTCTTTAACTTATGACAAAAGAAACAGGTCAAGCAAGTAAGCTGACCTGTTTTTCGTTCAAAATAAAATAGGGAATAATAAAAGTCAATAAATATTATTTATAACATTATGAACTTAATGGATGATTTCATCAGTTTTGAAGAGTTGCTAGATCCCCGACTTCTTGAAGGATATCGCTGGCGAATCAGGGGTATCACCCCTCAACGTCGGTCACATATAGCTTTCTCGAATGCCCAAAAGCCCGCCCTACCATAGAATGGTAGGGCTAATAGGTACAAAGCCTGCTTTCAGCAGGCTAAGTCCCAAGGGGACACGCTACGCGAACGTTCCGATTAGCCCCAGGGTGTAACCCTGGGGCGGTCTTTGGGGCAAGCGAGGGGTCTCACACTCCATTTGCCGGCGGTATCCTTCAAGAAGTCGGGGATCTAAGCCTCACGATTGAACAAAATCAATGAAACACACTATTACAAGCCTGTAGGTAGCGAGGTACAACATTATAATATATGGGTACATCTATACTATTTTCGTACTGTTTAATGATTTAGTGGCGGCGAGAGAATATGGCGAGAGCAATCGAGCGAATCGAACGAGATATAGAGGCATTAAAAGAAGCTATAAGCGCTTTAGCAAGCGAATTAGAAACTTCTTATACAGACTATTTGACTGCATTAGGGCAAGCGGTACGCCAGCAGTTAATTTTAGCCACCTATCACTTGTGTACTCAAGGATATCCTGAAAATTTTCTGCATTTGTCTTTGAATCAAAGGCAAAAATTGCAACAAGAACTTCGGAAATTAGGTACGCAAGCAGGCGATCGCTTGCTTAGTTATACTAAGGCTGAAGCCGAAACATTAGACCCAACAGCCGACGATGTTGCAGTTATAATCAATCCCGAAGCTGGCGAGTTTCCACTGATAGAAAATGTATCCCTTTTAAGCGATTCCGACCCTTTGTCATTTGTCCAAATGTCGCTTGTAAATGAAATGTCTGCTTTTGAAATTGAAGAACTCGATATCGAAGACGATGATGAAGATATAGCCGATAGCAACGAAGACGAAGATGAAGATGAAGATGAAGACGAAGACGAAGACGAAGATGAGGACGAAGAAGTAAAAAGTCAGGAAAAATCTAACTCCGTATCATCGAGAATGCCTCCATTTTTAAGAATTAATCCAATAATTCCTCTGCGTTTTTCGGCAATTGACCCATCTAGCCCAGCAGAGGTAACCAAATGGCATCAAAGCTTAGAACTGGCAACACAGTACACCCTCAAAAAACTCTCCCGTGAGGCTAATGTATTGCTGCAAACAGCGACAGTTTTGCCCAAAAAAGTACCCGCACCAATTTTAGAGGCAGCAGCAGCAGCATCCGAAGCATCAGCTGAGGTGATGCCGGGGCCACCTAACCTGGTAAACTTGGTCATCGAAATCGAGAACGAACAGCTTAAGCTTGGTTCTAAAGTTACGCAAATTATGGCGATTAGCTTGCGACTTGGTGAAATCGAGTTTGCTGACTCAACGCTTTCATCCAAACGCAAGCAAATTCGTACTTTTTTAATGCAACTGCAAAAATTCCGCCGCGACTATCAAAAGAAACAGCGCGAACATGCAATAGTAGAAGCCGAATCCGCATGGCGTGCAAGTTGGTATGAAGATTAGTTATTTGTCAGTTGTTAGTTGTCAGTTGTCGGTTGTCAGTTGTCAGTTGTCAGTTGTTCCAATAACCAATAACCACTAACTAATAACCACTGACCACTGACCAATAACCACTGACCAATAACCACTGACCAATAACCACTGACCACTGACAATTGACCAATAACCACTGACAATTGACCAATAACCACTGACCACCGACCACTGACAATTGACAATTGACCAATGACCACCGAAAAACCAGATTGGCAGCGATTGCAAAAAGCCCTTACCATCGAGGCTGAACAAGGATTTGGCGACTTGATGGGGAGACAATACCGCTTTAGCGAATTTTTGTGCTTGACATTTGGCAAGTTTCCTGGAGCGATGGAAGTAGGAGAACGCGATCGCTGGCAAGAACTGGCAGCAAATTTTGCCGATTATCCCAATCTGGAAATCGAAGCCCGTCAAAGCTTAGTTGCCCAAACCCGTCGCTATATCCACCAATTACAACAGCAGGAAGCTGGTGTACTCGAACAAACCTCACAACCTAAAACTTTAAAGCTAAAAATCCCCAATCTCAACCCCATTGTCGCCGAAGTATCCCGACAACTAGCCCCTAGACTCGACCAAAAACTCAGTGAGTTACCCGAAATCGGGCCGCGAAAAGCCGACAAACTCGCACGTCTGGGATTATACATAGTCCGCGACTTACTTTTTTACTACCCCCGCGACCACATTGACTATGCGCGACAAGTCAATATCAGCGAATTGGAGGCAGGGGAAAGCGTTACAATTGTTGCCACTGTTAAAAGCTGTAACTGCTTTACCAGCCCCAAAAATCAAAAATTAACCATTTTTGAAATGCAATTGCGCGACAACAGTGGACGTATCAAACTTAGCCGCTTCTACGCGGGGGCAAGGTACTCAAGTCGAGGCTGGCAAGAAAGTGTGAAGCGCCAATATGCAGCCGGTACAGTAATTGCAGCTTGCGGTTTGGTAAAAGAAACCAAGTACGGCAAGACCATAGATAACGCCGAAATCGAAGTTTTAGCAAGTCCCGGCGATTCGATTGAATCGCTAACCATCGGGCGAGTAGTCCCCATATACGCACTGACCGAAGGCGTAGTTGCTAACATGGTACGCGATGCCGTAGTGGCAGTTATGCCCGCAACGGTACACCTCAAAGACCCTCTGCCCAAGGGTTTGCGCGAAAAATATCGCTTGATGGAATTAAAAGATGCCATCAACAATATTCACTTTCCCCCCGATAGCGACTCCCTCAAAGATGCCCGTCGTCGCCTGGTTTTTGATGAATTTTACTACCTCCAACTCGGCTTACTACAACGCCAACACCAAGCCAAACAAATCCAAACTAGCGCTATCCTTGCCCCAAAAGGTCAACTTATCGACGAATTTTACAAAATCCTCCCATTTCAACTAACAGGGGCACAGCAGCGCGTTCTCAACGACATTCTCACCGACTTACAAAAATCAGCCCCGATGAATCGTCTCGTTCAAGGTGATGTCGGTTCGGGTAAAACGGTCGTTGCTGTCATTGCCATCCTTGCTGCTATCCAGTCAGGGTATCAAGCGGCACTCATGGCTCCCACCGAAGTCCTAGCAGAACAGCATTACCGGAAGTTAGTAAGTTGGTTTAACCTGCTGCATCTCCCCGTAGAATTATTGACAGGCTCTACCAAGGTGTCAAAACGGCGACAAATTCACTCTCACCTCGAAACTGGGGAATTACCCTTATTGGTGGGAACTCACGCTTTAATCCAAGACCCCGTAAATTTCTACCGTTTGGGCTTAGTAGTTATCGACGAACAGCATCGTTTCGGCGTGCAGCAACGGGCAAAATTACAGCAAAAAGGGGAACAGCCTCATGTCTTAACGATGACAGCTACACCCATTCCCCGGACTTTAGCGCTAACAGTTCACGGGGATTTAGATGTTAGCCAAATCGACGAGTTACCACCTGGACGGCAGGCAATTCAAACAACTGCATTAATGGCAAGCCAGCGTCCTGAAGCCTACGATTTAATCCGTCGAGAAGTTGCTCAAGGTCGGCAGGTTTATGTTGTTTTGCCTTTAGTGGAAGAGTCGGAAAAGCTCGATTTGCGTTCTGCGGTAGAGGAACATCAAAAGTTACAAGAAACTGTTTTCCCCGATTTTCAAGTTGGGTTGTTGCACGGTCGAATGAGTTCGGCAGATAAAGAGGCAGCTATCAATAAATTCCGCGATAATGAAACGCAAGTTATTGTTTCGACGACTGTTATCGAAGTTGGAGTAGACGTACCCAATGCAACAGTAATGTTGATTGAGAATGCCGAAAGATTTGGGTTATCGCAGTTGCACCAATTACGGGGACGTGTAGGACGAGGTGCGGCAAAATCCTTTTGTTTATTAATTAGTAGTTCTAAAAGTCCCGATGCACAACAGCGATTGAAAGTATTGGAACAATCACAAGATGGCTTTTTTATCTCAGAAATGGATATGCGGTTTCGAGGTCCCGGTGAAGTTTTGGGAACCCGTCAATCGGGTGTAGCTGATTTCACTTTGGCTAGCTTAGTTGAAGACGAGGAAATATTAATTTTAGCGCGACAAGCTGCAGAGAAAGTAATCGAAATTGATCCGAGTTTAGAGCGTTGGTATTTGATGAAGGAAGAGTTGAAGTATAGGTATAGTCGGTTAATGGGTGGCGCGATTTTAACGTAGTATAAGGAGTTCGCAAATTTGAGCGTGGTTCTATCCAGCAGTGCTAAAACTTTTGAAAAATCAGCAGATGGTATACCCGTCGTAGCTTCTATTTACAAAATGTCGATCTACTTAATTTTAACCAAATTGTATATTTATATACTTGCTTTTTAGTTAATTAAGTACTATTTTCACAAAAAACGTAGAAATCCAGGAGATGCAAAATAGATGGATAAACTCATTCAGCCTTTATCTGATATTCTGAAGCGATACCCGGATGACTCCGCTAAAGTCATAGTTATTCTCTCAGCTATCTTTAGTATATTTGCAGGATTCTATGAGTTCATGAAATCTCAATATATAATAAACCTAAAAGCAGATTTTGACCGCTGTGAAAATGAAAGAAAACAGGTGTTAGAGGATAGAGACAAGATCAAACAGATTTTTGAATCCGAACAGAATTTAATCAAACAGCTAAGAGAGGTTAATCATGAGGTGGAGGAGCTTAAACAGAAATGTTTTGATTTTGAAACTCAGCAGAAGTTGAAGAAATTACAAGTAGGTGTTAATCAAATGATAAACACTATTGAGAGTAATGTAAAAGATATAAAGAAGGCAATTTCAACTCAAGATGATAGACGAGATGTCTTCAAGAAAGCTTATAAGAAAAGGAATAAATGGAATATTCCATTTATTCCTTTTAAATATAAAAAATAATTTTTTAATAAAAATACACCCTGATTAAATTTGATGTATTAGCTATCTTCTAATATTTGGATGAATACTTAGTTGCTCGATTAGATACTCGTAGTATTTTTTCTGAGCTTCAACTTCACAATTATCTTTA
>JANNFJ010000082.1:0-3748 GCA_031379725.1 Calothrix sp. OTE_75_metabat_31 | reverse complement strand
TTTGGGGGTGGTTGGGGTTGTGTTTTTATTGCAGATCTGTGGGTGGGGGGGGGTGCTATTGGACTTTAGTTGGGGTGGGGTGGGGATTTTTGGTTGGGGTGGGGTGGGTTTATGTATATTTTTCGTTTGTTGATAAGTTTGGTCGTGAACCCACCCCTACCGGTTTTACGTTTTAATTGTCCGTTGGTGTGGTGTTGGGTTTTGCGTTGCAATTATCCAAAAATTGCCGTTTGCATTCTTTGCAAATATACCACTGCTTGTTGTAACGAGTTTCTACCATTTTTTTGATGAATTCCTCGAATGGTAGCGTTGTGATGCCCAGACTGTCAATTTTTGAAAGTGTTGAATATTGCTAACTTGTCGGGCAAGAATTGATATAACGAACCAATTGCAGTATTCCAAGGGAACAATATGATTTTGTGACGTCTGGCAAAAAACAAGCGAACTGACAGCCAGCGCTGGCGCGATCGCACCTTAAAGAGCAAGTCATACAGATGAATGAAACGAAAGTTTCAGTTGTGGAAATCTTAGGGTTACTAAAGTATAACGCTAAAGTTAAGCGTGTTTTAGAGCTTATTTAGTATCAATATAAATTCGCAAATCTCCATGCATCAAATAATACAAACTAGTACTTTTTACTAACTAAAAGCTCTAAAATAAGAAAACCCCTCATGGGTGGCTGTTGGTAGCAGTCATAGCCCCAGGGGTAGTACGTTATCGTATAAACTACATTTAGATACTCAGTTATACTTCGAGACCCTGACAAGTTTTGGGTATAGTTACATTTCTCTAAGGTTTTAGCGATGATTGTTACAAAAATCAAGAAGTTGTGACGTTTTGTAGATATCTTGGCGCTCGGCTTGAATAACTGCACTACCAAAGAATTTTGTTACTTTGGCAACTGCATTAACTGCAAAATCAATATCAGCCCGTGAAACATCTAAATGAGTAACTGCCCGAATTGAGTTACCAACTGCTCCCATTTTCACACCACTCTCTTGTAAGAGAGTGAGAAACATTTTTTTGTTGAGTCCGAGTTTGGAAACATCAAAGAAAACAATGTTCGTATCGGGGTTTGTGTCTCGAACTGTAATTCCTTCGATTTCGCTGAGTCGTTGAGCTAAGTAAGTTGCATTGTCGTGGTCTTCTTGTAAACGTTCGACGTGATAGTCAAGTGCGTGGAGACAACCTGCTGCAACAATACCTGCTTGACGCATTGCACCACCAAAAATGTGTTTATACCGTCGTGCTTGTTCGATGAACTCCCGCGAACCCGCAAGAACAGCACCAATGGGTGCGCCCAATCCTTTTGTAAAGTCAATCCATACAGAATCAACACAAGCTGCAAAATCCTTAGCTGATGTTTTAGTTGCAACAACTGCATTTAAAAGTCTTGCCCCGTCCATGTGGGTAGCTAAACCTTTTTGACGGGAGAACGAGCAAACAGAGCGTAGTTCCGAAAGTTGCCAAACACAACCCCCTCCAAAATTGTGGCTTTGCTCAACACACAATAAGCGTGGAATTGCAGAGTAAAGGTAAGGAGCAATCGTAATTCTTTCAAGTGCTTGTTCTACTGCATCGACTGTAAAAATTCCTCGCTCGCTCTTTATCGGTTCCATTAATACACCTGAACTCATTGCCGCACCCCCTGATTCAGCTCGAATAATATGTGCCATCTCTTCTGCTAGCACCACATCAGCAGGACGAGTATGGGTCTTAATTGCTACAAAGTTACAGATAGTTCCACAGGCGAAGAAAAGAGCAGCTTCTTTACCTAATAAGTCTGCGACCCTTTCTTGTAATTGGTTAACGGTCGGGTCTTCTCCTTTTTGCTCATCTCCAACTTCTGCATTGGCTATTGCTTGTCGCATCGCATATGTCGGCTTTGTTTCAGTATCGCTTGTCAGTGAAATCATAATTAGTTATGCAAAATAGATTATTTGTTTAGGAAAGGGAATAGGGGGCAGGAAATATGGAAATTATTCTCTATCGCGCACAGAAATAATTTGTCCGGGTATGCCAACAACTGTACAGTTTGGCGGTATGTTTTTTAGGACTACACTAACAGCCCCAACACGGGTGTGATTGCCGATATTAATATTACCGAGAATTTTAGCTCCGGCACCAACAGTAATATTACAGCCCAAGGTGGGATGACGTTTACCAGTTTCTTTGCCCGTTGCGCCGAGGGTTACACCTTGATAAAGCAAACAATAATCTCCTACTACTGCGGTTTCGCCGATAACTACTCCCATACCGTGGTCAATAAATACACCTTTGCCAATAACTGCCCCTGGGTGAATTTCAATTCCTGTCAGCAAGCGAGCAAATTGGGAAATAAAACGGGGAATAAAGAAAACGCCGTTTTTGTGAAGTAAATGGGCTATGCGATAAAGAATTATCGCTTGAGGACTTGGGTAGAGAAACAATACTTCTAACCAGTGTTTTGCTGCCGGGTCGCGCTTGAGAACAATAGCATAATCTTCGACTAAAGTTTTCCAAACATTCTTGAGGATAGTCCAGCTTTTTAGCTCGGAGTAAACACTGTTAAATAATCTGTCGTTCGTAATCACAGTTAAAACCCTCTTGATTAGATTGTATTTGTGCTGATAATAATTTGAAGAAGAAAAGTAAGTCGGCGTTAAAAAGTCAACCTATGTAACGAAGTGTAAAATGGGTAAAGAGCATATAAATGAATGATTACAGGGTTTTTATAAGACTCAACATACCTTGGTTTTATCGTGCCGATTTACTAAGAAGGAAGAGGGAAGGAGAGATTTTGACTTCAACTTAAAACGGACAATGAGAGCGGGGAGAGTGCTGAAGACTTGTATTCTACATTCCGCACGTCAACTTGTAGTATGCCTAGTAGTACAAAAAAATGGGTAGGTTTGCGTTTATTTTAAATGCAAATACTTAATTAGCTCAATTTAAGCGTTAGTCGAGCTACCCAAATTTAGTAATCATTACGTATTACAATATGAGATGCGGAATGTGAGTTATATATTCCTTCTTACTTCTTCGTTGTTTACTAGCTATTTAGTTCTAATGGCATCCAAAACTTTGGCTGACTTTTTACCAACAAAAGTATTATTTAGCATGGTATGGGAATCATCAGTTGGACCGACATCAGAATCTGGATGATAGATAATAATTCTTAAGGAGTCATCAATAGCACTGAAGCTATGTAACTTATTTTCGGGAAGACAGAAGACAGTTCCAGCCTCCATCTTAAAGATTCCTTCATCCACAGTACAAGTTCCACTACCCGAAGTGACAAGCCCAATTCGCAATGAAGGATGGGTATGGGGAGTTTGCGATACATTAGGGGGAACGTGGAGGAAATTTAAGCAGGGTTCTCCACGTTTTAAAGGATTAATTAGAACAGTTGAAGAGCAACCATCAATATAATTAAGTCTGCCATTAGATTCAATTGGTCCTCCAATTGTGAAAAGTCCAGTGTAGTTGAGGAGCGTTGCTACTAAAACTTTTCCTGAACCATCTAAAGAAAAGTTTCCTGGAACTGCGGCAAAGCAGTTTTCTCGTAATAAGAATTCTCCAAAATTACTGTTGATGGTAACTTCACCTTCTGAAACAAATAGGAAGTGGGTATCGCGTTCGCTCTCATTAATTTTAATATTATTAATGACCCAACGAGCGATAGATGGATGACTCGCCATTGTGTAGTTTAGTTGTGCTTTCTCTAAGAATTGCTGACAGTAAAATTGTTGTATTTCTTTAGTAGTTT
>JANNFJ010000047.1:0-3938 GCA_031379725.1 Calothrix sp. OTE_75_metabat_31 | reverse complement strand
AGACGATGACGATGAATCAGATTCGACTTGACGCGAACGGCGACGCGAACGGCGCTCCGATGAAGACGAATTTGAGGAGGACGAATCGCCTGAATTTGAGGAATCGTCGCTGCGAGTACGTCTGCGGCTGCGTCTTGGGGTCTCGTCTTGCTGTTGGTTGTTATCCTGGGAATAGCTTCTGCGTCGTCTTGATGACCTTTGCTCGCTACCACCACTATTATTATTGCTATTATTATCGTCCGAACTTACTTCTTGAACACGCCGCCTCCGTCTTGGAGATTCGTCGCTCGAACTATCATTTTTATTTTTTTCGGTGTTGGAAATAGCACGGTTGATGATTCGTCTTCCTTTGATAGGTTCGGCTTCGATCGAACCTTTACGACCTCGGAGTTTTGGTAGTTCGGGGAATTTTTCAATGGGCATTCCCTTGACGGCTGGTTCCATAAACTCGTGCCAGGTGTAAGCTGCTGTACTGCTACTACCGTAAGTAGGATTGTTATCATCGTTACCTAACCATACTCCTGTGACAACCTGGGGAGTAAAACCAACAAACCACAAGTCGCGGGCTTCGTCGGTTGTCCCTGTTTTCCCGGCAACCTGACGGTCATCTAACTGTGCAGGTTGACCAGTGCCCGATGTGACTACGTTCCTTAACATCCAAGTCATAATCGCCGAGCTTTCTGCATCTAGAGCGCGTTGGGGTGTAAAGTTAGGTTTCCAGATTTCCTCGCCGCGACGGTTGAGGATGCGGGTAATCCCATGTACTTCGTTGTGAATACCTTGAGTAGCAAAACTACCATAGGCACTTGTTAATTCCAATAAATTGACTTCACCCGAACCAAGTGCTAACGAATACATCGGTTTAAGTTCGGACTTGATGCCCATTTTGTGAGCTAATTCGATGGTGGGGTTAAACCCAGTCTTTAGTAATATTCGGACTGCCACAATGTTGACCGACTTCATCAAAGCAGTTTGCATATCTAGCGAACCTCGGAAACCTTTATCGAAGTTTTTGGGTTCGTAACCATCGACAACTAGCGGGGAGTCTTGAAACTCTTGGTAAGGACTCATCCCTGTTGCGATCGCAGTGGCGTAAACAAATGCTTTGAAGGTAGAACCGGGTTGCCGCTGTGCTTGGGTAACGCGGTTAAATTGGTATTTTCCGAACTCCTTACCACCCACCATTGCTTTAATTTGCCCTGTCTTAGCATCGATTGATACTAAGGAAGCTTGTTTAAAGTTTTCCCAACGTCCCTGGTTTCGCAGGGTTTTGGCTACCGCTTTTTCTGCTGCGGCTTGCCAGGTTGGATTCAAACTGGTTTCCACCGTCAAGCCACCTGCTTCGATAACTTCACCAGAAACGTATTTGGGCAGTTCCTTTTGAATAAAGCTGGTAAAGTATGGCGCTTGAACTTCTAACCGTTTGGGTGCGCTAGATTGAACTACCAATGGTTCGGCAACTGCGGTTTGTTGTTCGGCTGCGGTGATGACACCATCATCGACCATCCGCTGTAAGACCATGTTACGTCGTTGTTTGGCAGCTTCGGGGTTTTTGTCGGGTGCGTAAACACTAGGTGCTGGTGCAAGTCCGGCAATTGTTGCCATTTGGGCTAGGGTTAAATCTTTAACTGGTTTACTGAAATATACCCATGAAGCATCACCAACACCATAAGCACCCGAACCCAAGTAAACTAGATTCAGGTAACGTTCGAGTATTTTATCTTTACTAAGTTCTCGCTCCATTTTTTGCGCGAGTCTTGCTTCTTTAACCTTGCGGAAAATGCTTTTTTCCTGTTTGAGAAAAAGGATGCGGGCTAACTGCTGGGTGATGGTACTACCACCCTCAACAACGTTTTGCGATCGCATGTTATTGACGACTGCCCGGAGAATTCCTTGGGCATCAACACCATTATGCTTGTCAAATCTCCGGTCTTCGGAGGCAATAAAAGCTTTTTTTAAGTTATCGGGAATTTCTGATAACTCCAATTTTTCCCGTGTTGCTGGCCCCGACTGCTGCAAAATCGTGCCATCAATAGCTTTAATTGTCAGCGTTTGCTCGCGTGCGACACTATTAATCTCGGCAGTTTTTGGCAATCCTTTATCGATAGAATAAAGCGCGTAAGTCAATCCTAAAGCACCACCACCCAAACCCAAACCCGCCAAAAACCAATAACGACGAAACAAAGGTTTATGACTACCGGGGAGCTTGTTAAGTATTGTTGAAGAAACGCGACCGATTTTACCGAGCAGTTTATTGCCTTTCTCCGGTTTCGTTTCGGAAGTATCGATTGGTGGGGATTGGGTTATTAATCCATTTGTCGATTCTTGATGCTCCATATCGCCAGGTGGCAATTTTGAGTCATCTTTTTGCGCGTTATTCAAGTTAGTTGATTTATCCCTGAACCAAGAGGTAAACTTCAGCACGTTAGTCCCTCATACCCAGCAGTTGCTAAATAACTAGTTACGACTATTTCTAATTGACACACCATATTTGTGTTAGTATAACATTCCATTCAGCTTTAAATATATTTACTGTTTATTAAGACTTTGAACGAATTTCCACAATTTGATAATGTTGTCAAATCAAACAGGCTAACTTCACTAACTGTTGACATTGAGTGCCTAGTCGTAAAATTTTCAGCATTCTAGCAGTAAACTTAGGAATGCTTACACTATCATGGAATACTTTTTTAAACAAAGTGGCATACTTCAAGAGATTGTGAGTGCGATCGCTCTTGGAAGTAATTTAGGCGATTCGCTGGTTACTTTAGAAGCTGCGATTCAAACTTTAGTCGAAATCCCCGGAATCAGACTATTAGCCAAATCAAGCTGGTATAAAACTAAACCCATTGGACCACCGCAACCTGATTACTTGAATGGTTGTATTTTATTGCAGGCTGATATTGTAGCAGATTTATTGCTCGAAACATTGTTAAAAATTGAAAACAAATTTGGACGCATCCGCCACCAAAAGTGGGAAGCAAGAACCCTCGACTTAGATATATTGTTATATGGTAATCAAGTAATTAATACACCAAGATTGCAAATTCCTCACCCGCGAATGTGCGATCGCGCTTTTGTATTAGTACCCCTAGCCGAAATAGCTCCAGATTGGGTCGAACCAGTTTCCGGATTTACGATTAAAGAGCTAGTTAAAGATGTAGACTGTTCTGAAGTATGCCTGTTCAAAGGCAATTAATTTTACCACCATCAATCCAGGTTAACGCTGGTAAAAAATTCAGTTATACTCTGAGCGATTAGCGGTTAGCGATTAGCTAAAACTTTACTAATCAAAGCAGATGGCAATTTTTGAAGTTCAATTTCTAGCCATTTGCAGTATACCCGCAAATACCTATATGTTTTTTCACAAATAAATCGGAATATGCCATTAGGTAGAGAATTACCGCAACTACTAAAACAACGGTTGTTCTTCAAAGGACGCAAGTTCAATTTTGAAGTCAATCGCTTACGTTTACCGAACCAATCCGAAGGGGAATGGGAATGCATTCGTCACCCAGGTGGAGCATTAGCTGTACCAGTGACATCCGACGGTAAACTTATCCTCGTGCGGCAATATCGTTTTGCCGTTGGAGGTAGAGTAATAGAGTTTCCCGCCGGCACTGTTGAAGTTAACGAAGACCCACTCGAAACAATCACCCGCGAAATCGAGGAAGAAACTGGATATCGTGCCCATAAAATCGATAAACTGGGGGAATTTTTCCTCGCCCCTGGTTATTCGGATGAAATAATTTATGCATTTATTGCCAAAGACCTAGAAAAGCTCGACAAACCCCCCGCACAGGACGACGACGAAGATATCGAAGTATTGTTGTGGACTCCCGAACAAATGGAGAAAGCAATTTATGCAGGAGAACCAATCGATGCGAAATCGATTTCGAGCTTCTTTTTATATAAGGGAGTAGGCAGTAGGCAGTAGG
>JANNFJ010000033.1:0-2312 GCA_031379725.1 Calothrix sp. OTE_75_metabat_31 | reverse complement strand
AATGCTTTAAAATTCCTCGATAATGGTTGGGCAGTAGGTTTATTTTTAGAAGGGACTCGTACCCCTACAGGACTCATTACCAATCCCAAACGAGGTGCAGCTTTAATTGCAGCAAAAGCGAAAGTACCTATATTACCAGTTTGTTTGTGGGGTACGCAGGAAATCGAGAAAAATGGTGTAATTCCTCGTCCAGTTGCCGTTACTGTCAGAATTGGCAAATTGATTGATGCACCGACTTCTACTGATAAAGAAGAATTAGAAGCAATAACCCAAAAATGTACGGATACGATTAATTCGCTGCACGATTTAGGTAGATAAAAAATTCATACCAGAGTATGAATTATAAATATGCTTAAAGGCAGTAGCGAGTTGATGGCGATTTCTATAAATTAATAATTACTCAGCGAGTAGCTTGTAAATTTGTAGGATTCAATATTTATATGGATGGCTTAGAAGCCAATGATTTGCGCGAGCGTAACAACTCCCAACGAGTATCAAGTGGAACCCGACTTCATGCGGGAATATCGCGTTTAAATAACTTTGCTTTAGTCCGCTTTTTACTTTTTGTCGCTTCGGGTTGGGCAGTCGTCCAATTACTTGCTTATTTTGAATCGGTTATTGTTGTTTTTGCTTTTGCAGCAATCTTAGCTTTTCTACTTAGCTACCCGGTGCAATGGTTGCGACGTTATTTACCTCATGGTATTGCCGTAATTTTGGTATTCTTGCTTAGTCTTGTTCTGCTGGGTGGGGTCGCATTTACTGTGGGGCTAACTATTCTATCCCAAGGGCAGCAATTAATTAATAGTGTCACTAGTTTTTTAAATTCTTTAGTGCCTCTGTTGGAAAAAGCGGAAGCTTATTTACAGAGTCGGAATGTGCAAATCGATTTAACAGTTTTTGAAGAACAATTGCGAAATCAAGCCATCTCACTGTTAGCAACGAGTTTAACAATTTTTCAAAGCTTTATTACAAATTTTGTCACATTTATTTTAATTGCTGTTGTTGCTTTTTTCATGCTGCTTGATGGTGAGAAGCTTTGGCTATTGATTATGAAAGCTGCACCAAAATCACGGCGGATGCGATTAAGTAATATTATTCGACGCAGTTTTTTAGGCTTTTTTCGCGGTCAGCTAATATTAACTCTGTTTCTCACAACTACAACATTTATAGTATTTGTTGTATTACAAGTACCTTTTCCTTTAATTTTATCGGTGATAGTTGGAGTTTTAGATATAATTCCCGGAATTGGAGCAACTTTAGGAGTTGCTGTTGTAACTTTGATTGTATTATCACAAAGTGTTTGGTTAGCGTTGAAGGTATTAATAGCTTGTATTGTTTTGCAACAAATTCAAGATAATTTGATTTCACCCCGAATTATGCAAGATGCACTCAACCTTAATCCTGTTGTCGTCTTTTTGTCTTTACTAGTTGGTGCTAAAGTTGCTGGTTTGTTGGGGGTTTTTATTTCTATCCCCGTTGCTGGTGTGCTTGTATCTCTGTTTGAAATCGATGAGATGAAAGCGGAAGTTGAGGAGTAGGGAGATAGGGAGGGGCGGGTTTGTGAGTATTTTGATAGAAAACTAAAAATCTCAGTAAAACCGCCCGACCCGTATAGGGTAGGGAGTAGGGAGTTGATAAAATTAAGGTAAAATTATGGTTAAGCGCGTAAAAATCGAAAATTATGCCAGATATTAGAACCGAATTAACCGAAAATATCGACGAAGCCGAATGGGATTGGCTGATTCCTCACGTACAACGAGATGCAGTGATTATAGTTTCACCCCAGATTAATTTAGTCGATGCTGGTGTTGCGATCGCATCCGACAATATTCCCACCGTCGAAAACTGGATTGATGACGCTTTGCTAGCTAAACCCTCTAACGAGCAAGTGGGACAATGGAACCTCAACCGTAGCAAACGTTTCAATACATTGATTGTACAGCCTTATGTATTAGTACAGGAACAAGGGAGTAGAGAGTAAGGAGAGGGGGGAGACAAGGGAGAGGGGGGAGACAAAGGATAAAGATTGCTTCCTTGTCCCCCTTGTCCCCCTTCGTCCCCCTGTCCCTCTTCCCTACTCCCTCATTTCTTCGGTTGTTCCCCTTTTGCCCCGGTGTAACCGGTTGTCAACCAAAGAATTGACCTAACTCCATCACGGACAGACTTTTCGATTGGTTCGGGGATATTGCTTGAAGGTACAGGTACTGCTTTAAAATCAATTCCCCGACTACCCAAAACAATCTCACCAACAACGCTGGCACGTCGCATGTGAAAGTCAGAGGTAACTAAATATACCTTTTTAATACCCCGTG
>JANNFJ010001362.1:0-4481 GCA_031379725.1 Calothrix sp. OTE_75_metabat_31 | reverse complement strand
TTTGTCTTTTCTTGATCATTTATCTTTTTGCTAGCTTGCTCTACACAGGGTTTAATGACCTATTTAATTATAGAGCTTGCACTGAAAATATTAACATTATTGATCTTCCTGGGCTTGGAGATTCGGAAAGAAATGATAAGACTTTTCAGGAAATTTATCGTAAACATGTAAAGCAGGCAGATGGATTTATTATAGTTGTTTCTCCGCCAAGACCAGCAGAGTACGGTACATTGAAAACTGTAAAACTACTTCTTGAATGTGGTGTATCAAGTCAACATATTATTTTTGGATTTAACAAATTATCTCAATTGGAATACGACGATAATAATCAGCCTCAACAAGTTAAACTTGATGGGTTGATTGGTCCAACAGCTCCGAAGCATATCCAAGTAATTGCATCGGCTAAAGAAGTATTTTTAAATGATTTGCGAAAAGAAATTACAGGAGCATCTTTTTCTGAAAGCCAGATTATTGAATATGACTCTCGTTCTGGTTGGAATCTTCATAAGATGCTTCATGCTGTGATAGAAATTCTCCCTTTTGAAGCTTTAGCAAAATTAAGATGGGTCACATTAGAGGCTCAAAGAGAAGTCAAGGAAAAAGAAGAGGAACAGATCGAAAGGGAATTAGAATTAATCCGTGAGAAGCACAAGATTTACGAGATTAAAAAAAAAGAACTTGATCGCATACAAGCACAAAACGATAATACGCTCAGTGTGATTCACTCACAAAGAGAAATGGAGCTACAAAGAGACATAAATAAGTTGAGGGAAGAATTAAATGTACTTCGAGACAGAAATGACACAAGAACTACAGAGAAAAATAGATTTGATAGAAGAGGGGAAGAAACAGATGAAAATATTTTCGAGAAGGTGATGGATGGAATTCAAGGGATAATAACAATAATAAATCCGTATGCGGGTGAGGCTATAGAAGGAGCTAGAGAAGTTATACGAAAAGTAGCTCCGAAAGCTAGGGAAACTTTTGCTCAAGTTAGCAATGCCATAGTTGATACTGCTGCAAAAGTAGTTGATGCTGGTACACAAGTAGTTAAAGGCATTGGAAATTTTGCTGGTAATGTATTGAATTCTGTATTTTCTTGGTGGAAAAAATGAATTTTGTAGTTTTTGTAGGTTGGGTGCAGCGATAGCGAAACCCAACACGAATGATGTGACTAATGTTGGGTTACTTTATCCTACAGCAAGCTACACTCTAACCAACCTACATAAAATATCTTTTCAACAACTCCAGATTTGCACCTCGAAGAGTTTAATTCAAAATATGTAAATAACAAGGAGACATACTCATGGCACTCATAGCTGCTGATAATATTAACACTGGTGATAAACATGCTTACAAGTTTCAATTCAGAGCAGGAATAACTTATCAAATCTATGTTCAGAATGCTCTACCAGGAGTTGATTTAGATATTTATATTTTTGATACAAATGGTAATCTATTAGGTAAAGATGATTCTTATGCTAGTGATGCCGGGTTTTTCTTTACTCCAGCATGGACAGCAGAATTTACGGTAGTAGTAACTTGTGCAAGTGGAGCTACAACATATCATTTACACATTGATTAGTTTTGGTAGGTTAGGTTATGCGATCGCGTAACCCAACACGAATGAGATGACTAATGTTGGGTTGCGTTTCACTCCACCCAACCTACATAGTATATTTTTAAAACTCAAAGTTTGAATTAATTTCATGTTGAAAATAAATGATAAATAAGGAGTATATAAATGAGAGCATATCAGTTTTTATTTTGCATCAAATGAATAATATTGTCATTGCGAGGAGGAAGGACGAAGCAATCTCACAATCTTCAATACTAACAAGTTGATGGGATTGCCACGCTCCACTTCGTTGCGCTCGCAATGACAGTTGAAAAAGTGAGATACTTCCAAGGAATACTATCCTCTCCTGTAATTACCTTATTTATAAATGAAGAATAATGTCTTCTAATGATAATAATGCAGCCTTGTCAATTGCTACACTAGCCGCAGTAGCTGCTGGAATCTGGACAATTTTCAACAACTCCAACAACTCAAATGGCAACCACAACGAAGCTAAAATCGAAGCTTTGTTCCATCAAGCAGTTTTACTAGCCCAACAAGCAAACTATCCTCAAGCAACACAGATATTTTCCCAGATTCTGCAATTAAATTCTCGACATGCACATACTTATAATTACCTAGCTTGGATTTATGCAATTCATAATTATCAACTAGATCATGCATTAGCATTTGCCAATAAAGCAGTGCAATTAGCAAGTAATCATTTTGAAAGAGCATGTTTTATTGATACGCTGGCAGAGGTTTATTTTCGTACACAAGAATTTGATACGGCAATCAGGTTATCTCTTGAATACTTACAACTAATTCAAAGTCTTAATCGATATCCCAGTAGTCCAGCCACTTATTTTCGTTTGGCTTGGTGCTATCAAATCAAACAAGATTTTCTTACTTCTTATAATGTTATCCAACAAATTTATAAATTTAGTAATCTTGGTGTAAGAGACTATGCCATGATTGGCGATATTTACTACATGATAGGAAATACCGTTTTGATGAAAGGAGTTTATCATGACGCTATCTGTTACTATAATAATGCCGATTGCAAATATAAAGTCGCAATACAAATAGCTACTAATCAAAATATTAATAAAGAGATTTTATTGTTTCAATCAAGTTGTAACATCGGAAATAAAGGTGCTGCTCTTTATTATTTAGAAGATTATAATAATTCTAAAATAGCTCATCAAGAAGCTTACAAAATATATCCTAAAAATCCTTATCCTACAACGAACTTGGCGCAGATTGCTGCCAGAAATAAAAATCGCTCAGAAATGCTTTATTGGTTGGGGATAGCAATCCCTTTTGTTGTTGATAATCCTCCTTTTATTCAACAAGGACATCTAATATCAACAATGTTGAATGAGTTAGATTTTGATGAATATAAGGACGATGTTTTAGGTTTACTTTTAAATCATGGAAAAATTAATGCCATAGACTATCAAAGATATTTAAAAACTTGGGTACATAAATCAAACCTTAAACCTCAAGTACCTAACTTTTCACAGCAAAATTTTTATGCTGAGGTTACAGGTGTTGCTGGAAATGTTGAGGGCAATTTTATGTATCAACCTCAAAGTAGTAAAAATTAGCTAATTAATCAGGAGATAATTTTATGTCAGATAATTCTAAAGTACAGATGAATATGAATAATGCAACTATTTCCGGGGGTGTAGCTGGTAATGTCGAAGGAGACTTTATTGTTAATAATCAAGCAAAAAGTAATTTATCGGAAGCAGCAGCAGAAATCCAACAGCTACTTAACCAGCTATCCCAAACTTACCCTACCACCACAACAGCCGAAAAAATGACGGTAGCAAGTGCAGCTATTGAACATATAGAAAATAATCATACCCTGCGACAAAGGGTACTCAGTGCATTAAAAACTGGTGGTATCCAAGCATTAGGAGAAATGCTTAATCACCCCGCAGCAACTTTTGCGATCGCGGCTTTGGAAGATTGGCAAAAAAGTAATATTTAAGTTCGAGCAATACTATTAAACAAGCGTCAAAGTCTTTCAGATGCTATCCTACGGGAACACTACGTGAACGTTCCACCCTGCGGGAAGCAGAGCAACAGCATGACATCAGTCCAGCTTTTACCCATTTGCAGTATAGTTTGACCCCTCCCTTGAGGGCTAGAATCCGGGTTTCTCGGAGAAACCCGGATTCTTTGAACTTATCAGAATTAATGACACGGGCTGCTAGATGCTAATAAAATAACTTTGATGTGCCTAAGTACACCAATAACAATACTGAGCGATTAAGAGAATCCATCATTTAGTTTAAAGGGTAAAAATTGATCTATATAAATGTTTTACCCCCTTTCCCTAAATTCTACGCTAGCGAATCAATCAATTTAATAACACGCTCTTTTACTTGGTCGCGGACTTGGCGAAATGTATCAATTGATTCACCTTCGGGGTCTTGCAATTCCCAATCTTCAAACACTTCACGGATAACCCAAGCTTCAGGCAAATTAACACCACATCCACATAGCGAAATAACTGCGTCAAATTCTTCAGGATTAAATTCGCTCAAAGCTTTAGAACTTTGATTGCTAATATCAATACCAATCTCAGACATAACTTGCACGCTAACAGGGTCAACATGACTCGATTCCAAACCGGAACTCGCAACTCCAATTTTACCCGCACCTAATGTCCGTGCAAACCCTTCTGCCATTTGGGAACGACGAGAATTTTTCTTACAGACAAACATCACTTTTTTCATGGTTTTTCCCTAGTGTTATATAGAAATCTGGTTTGATTTATGAAAAAATCTAAGTATATGTAGGGTGCGTTAGCGCCCTTGGTAACGCACCAAGTCCTTGAAACGGTGCGTTACGCTGTCGCTAACGCACCCTACCCATCTTTTCAAAAATCTTTGGGGTAGTCCTATAGTTG
>JANNFJ010001353.1:0-2191 GCA_031379725.1 Calothrix sp. OTE_75_metabat_31 | reverse complement strand
CCCGATAAATATTAATAAAAATGCCAATCGCCAAAAACGTATTATTGCTAATTCTGCTCAAATTGTCGCACCTCAAGGGTATCTTGCTTATACAACATGTACTTACTCCCCAGAAGAAAACGAACAAGTATGTGAATGGTTGTTAGAAAAATTTCCCCAATTTCAACTTACTGAAATAACCCATTTAAAAGATTACCAATCGCATTTAACAACAATGCCATGCTATCGAATGTTTCCACAAACTAGACTTGGTGCGGGTGCGTTTGCTGCGCTGTTTAGGAATACAGAAGAGGGAGATGTAAATAAAGTAGATGAAGAAACATTAAAACAATTGGCAGTTAAATATATTATCACGCAGAGTCGCAAAGACGCAGAGAGAATAAATTAATCCTCTGTGCGCCTCTGCGCCTGGTGCGTGAGATAATAATTTTATGTAATTATACTGAACCACCCCATAGACCCTCATACCTAAAATAGAATTAAACTCCCCAGACTGCATCACCATGTCGCAACTCCCACCGCAGTGTCAAATCAAAGCACAAGTAGAGTCGATATTAGAACTGTTACAGCAAGAACCGACTTTACACTCCTACGATGTTACACCCGTCCGAACTTCGTTAACCAAAGCAATTTCCCCGAAATTTGAAATTGTCTTTGCTGGTGCATTTAGTGCAGGTAAGTCCATGTTAATTAATGCACTCCTAGAACGCGAATTACTGTATAGTGCAGAGGGACACGCAACGGGAACCGAATGTAAAATTGAATATGCAAAAGTCGATAACGAACGTGTGGTTTTGACGTTTTTGAGTGAAGCGGAGATTTGCGAACAAGCTGTAGCGTTATGTCAGTTCCTCAGATTTAGTGATATCACTAATATCAAACAAGCTGAAGTGATTGACTTGCTGCAACAAGGATGCGAAGCTATTATTCAGCAAGAAGGTGGAGAGAGTAAATCGGAACGAGCAAAGCAAGCAAAAGCGCTGATGTTGCTTCTCGAAGGATATACAAAAAATTCCTCTCGTATTTACCCCGACGATAATGCCACCTATTCGATGGAAGCTTTCAATTTTACGAACCTCAAGGAAGCAGCAGAATACGCACGACGGGGAAGCAATAGTTCTGTCTTAAAAAGAATCGAGTATTATTGCCATCACCCATTATTACAGGATGGAAATGTAATTATTGATACGCCAGGAATCGATGCGCCTGTTGCCAAGGATGCACAATTGACCTATAGCAAAATTCAACATCCCGATACATCGGCAGTGGTGTGCGTTTTAAAACCTGCTACGGTGGGTGAAATGGCAAAGGAAGAAACCGAGTTATTGGAGATAATTCGGAATAATTCGGGAATACGCGATCGCGTTTTCTATATTTTCAACCGTATCGACGAAACTTGGTACAATACCCAGTTGAGGCAGCGGTTGGATAATTTGATTGGTTCGCAGTTTCAAGATACGAGTCGGGTATATAAGACTAGTGGTTTGTTGGGTTTTTATGGAAGTCAGATTAAGCAAACTGGAAACAGAGATAGGTTTGGGTTAGATTCGGTTTTTAGCGAGAATGTTCGAGGATTGAATGGACAGGAAGAGACACCGCAGTTTGTTTATGCCTTCAATAATTATTGCGTCAATTCGGGGAAGTTATCGCCGACGAAGTTTCGAGTTTCGGTAAATGGATTTGAAACACCAAATCAGAATTATACAAGGATTTTGGGTGATTGGGGTCAGGAATTAGTTGCACAGTTGATTGACGATAGCGGGGTTGAAGAATTTAGAGGTGCAATTAGTCGTTATCTGCAATCAGAAAAACGTCCGCAGCTTTTTAAAAATCTTGCGGATGATTTGAGCGATGTTTGTATGCAACTTACAAAACATTATCAAGCAATCCAGCGGGATTTAGATAGTCAACCCAATGAAATTGAGGCAATGAAAGCGCATGAATTACAACACCTCAGTCAGGAATTGCAGGAGATTGGGGATGAGTTTGAAACGCATTTAACTGAGGAAGTCAATAATACGATTAATAATGATTGCGATGCATTTGAAGCCGATTTTAAACAACTTCAATCTCGAATGATTCATCGTTTGGATGAGTTGTTAGATTCTTTTTCAGTTGCGGATGCATATCGACGGGCAACGATTAGTCATCCCCGCAATGCCACAGCACCACTTCTGGCAATTTTAGTTGA
>JANNFJ010001337.1:0-3115 GCA_031379725.1 Calothrix sp. OTE_75_metabat_31 | reverse complement strand
TGATTCTACTATTACTTCAGGTAAATTTAAGAGTTGAGTCAAGATTCTCTTCATAATTAACTTTCATCAAAAATATTAATTAATATATTAATATTTTAGCACGCTAAGTACGCAAGAACCGGTTTTTGCCGATAAACTTTTACCCGTTCCTTGAATACCTACTAGCAACATTCCCTTGGGGTTGGGAATACCGTAGCGTCGTGCTTCTTCGGTAAATGCGTCTTGTCGTGTCAATACCCATTGCTTGAGGGCATCCAACCCCCCAACTCGTTTGAGGGATTCTTGGGGTGTAAAAAATTCCAAAATCCCTGTTTGCCGTACAGCTTGTTTTTTCTCCTCCAAAACCCTGTCAATATCTGACTCATTGACTTGTTGTTTCGCTGCTAGAGCTTTCGCTAAAACTTTGGAAATGCGGGTACGACTCAAACCTTGGCAAGCTTTGACTAACTGTTCCCGTGCCAAACCCGTAACGTTTAGCTTGTCGGGAACTACCAACTGTTGAATTAGATAATCGATTTCCTCCGTATTCGGTAAAGGAAAATCAACTACTGTAACTTCTTGCAATAACTCATCAGGTATTTCGAGTTTCGGACTGGTAATGACGATAGTCTTGCGCGATCGCTTTAATTCCCTCGCCAAATTCCGCAACTCCCGCACAATGGGGGCATTTTTTTCGGTTGTCGGATTTTTAATAAATGGATGCAAATCTTGCAATACAAACATTGCTGCTGTTTGTGAGTCTGCTTTACCAATTCGCTGCAATGCTGCCATCACCGAACCTTTATCTGTACCGTTATCGCTCCATCCTCTGACAATATCCCAAAATAACAGATGTCGTTGGGGTTGCGATACCATCGAAGATGGTTGCCCAGGGCATCGCGTAGCGACTCCTGGGGAGTCTCGCATCGATACTTGCAGTAATACTTCAAATATGGGTTCTTCTTCTACGGATACCACATATAGCAGGGGATACCGCGCTCGAATCATCAAGTCGAGTTCTTCTATGAGAAAAGTATATTGCTGGCTATTTGCTGTAGCATTTCGGTCTAAACTGCCCATCCCCTGCTCCAAATTCGGTTTTGAATTATAGCCGCTGCCAATAGCTTTAGCGATGCTCTTAAGGGGAGCCGCTACGCGATCGCTAATTAATCGAACAGTAAAACAATTGTACTGATTATAGAAACAGTTTATTCGTTTCTCGTTAAATTGCCAAGAGGTATTTCAATTATAAATATCCAAGAAAAACTCGTAGGATAGGCGTCTCGCCTGTCAATATAGTTGTAAGACAAGCGAGATGCCTCGGATAACTCTAAAATAAATAATCTAAATTAAAAGCGCCGCAAGGCTCTAATATAAATAAAAAGCGTTTCTACAAAATAATTTCTCAGCGCTGCTTCAAAAAGGATTGGGAATAGCCGAAACTTATGAGTAAAGATAGTTCCAGTAACTCTCTTACGACTACCGAAGAAAAGCCCAATTTTCCCGAAGAAACAGAGGTTTTTCTCTTTCTGGCTTCTTTTGCCCAGCAGCGACTGTGGTTTCTTGACCAGTTAGCACCGGGTAATGGGTTCTATAATGTTTCAGCAGCACTTTATTTAACAGGTTCTCTCAACCACTGGGCACTATGCGAGGCATTTAACCAGATAGTAAACCGTCATGAAACCTTACGCACCAGTTTTGCTATGGTTGACGGACAACTGATGCAAGCAATATCCCCCAGTTTAACTATACCCCTTCCCATAATTGACCTACGTAATGTCGAAAGCCAAAAACGTTTGGCACAAGCGCAGCAACTGGTAACTCAAGAAGCTAAACAACGTCCTTTCCATCTCACTACAGGCCCGCTACTGCGGGTAACGCTACTACAACTCGATGAAGCTGAATATTTACTACTGTTGAATTTACATCATATAATCGCCGATGGCTGGTCGATTGGCCTGTTGATTCGAGAGCTAGGGGTATTATATACAGCTTTGATTGCGGATAAGCAGTTGCGATCGCTTGGGGAATCGCTGCCTCTTAAAGAACTCCCCATACAGTACGCAGATTTCGCACAATGGCAGCGAGAATGGTTGCAAACAGTGGGAACAAGCGGTTATTCGCCGTTACAAATACAGTTAAATTACTGGCGCGAACGGTTACAAAATCTATCAGTACTCAATTTGACTACTGACCGACCAAGACCAGCAGTACCAACATATCGGGGCAAAAAACAATTTCTTGAACTACCGCAATCTCTAAGTCAAGCAATAGAAACACTTTCGCAGAAAGAAGGTGTTACTTTGTTTATGACTCTGCTGGCAGCATTTCAAACCTTGCTTTATCGTTACACCCAGCAAGATGATATTGCAATCGGTTCGCCAATTGCCAATCGTAACCGTAGTGAAATAGAATGGTTGATTGGCTTTTTTGTCAATAGTTTGGTACTGCGAACTGATTTATCAGGAAATCCAACTTTTCAAGAATTGTTAAATCGAGTTCGAGAGGTAACATTAGGGGCTTATGCTCATCAAGATTTGCCGTTTGAAAAGTTGGTGGAGGAATTGCACCCAGACCGAGATTTAAGCCGTCATCCGTTGTTTCAAATCGTATTTAGCCTGCAAAACACTCCTATTGGAATATTGCAGTTGCCTGGACTAGCGCTTTCACAATTCGAGTTCGACAGCGAAACCGCAAAGCTGGATTTGGAGTTTCAACTGTGGCAGGATTCAGAAATTATAAAAGGGCAAGTAGTGTATAGCACCGATTTATTTGATGATGCTACTATTAGCCGAATGCTGGGACATTTCCAAACGCTACTAGAAAGCATTGTCACCAAGCCACAACAGCGTTTAAGAGATTTGGTTTGGCTAACTCTGCAAGAACAGCAACAATTATTAGTTGATTGGAATCACACCAAGAGAAACTACACATCTAAGTGTTTTCATAAATTATTTGAAGCGCAAGTAAAACAAACTCCGAATGCATTTGCGGTTTCTTTTGAAACTGTATTTCTAACCTACCGTGAATTAAATATCCAAGCAAACCAACTTGCACATCACCTACAACAATTAGGGGTAGTTCCAGATATATTAGTTGGTATCTGTGTAGAGCGGTCGATTTCGATGATAGTTGG
>JANNFJ010001295.1:0-11511 GCA_031379725.1 Calothrix sp. OTE_75_metabat_31 | reverse complement strand
ATGCTAAACTACTGTACTCCCAGAGGGAGTGGCTGCCGCGATCGCGCCTCTCCAAGCTCATCAAACTCGAAGAATAGCATCCGTTTTTATTCGCTTTGTCGTTGTTGCCAGCCTTATATTGAGCGTATCGGTGGTAAGATGCCCAGAGACAATGACGTGTTTTTTGCTTGATATCTGCTAGCTTGTTGCGCTAACCTGTGGGTGTTTAAAAACGACTGCTTATTAAAGGTGCTAGACTCTTCACCCTGTCTATGTTTTAGCCGCTTTTACTCAATAAGTGGTTAGCGCAAATCCCGAAACCCTTTGTCTGATTGTATTTGAGCTATTTTTATTCAGGCTGCTCTTGACACTTCATCGGCTGAAATAGTATTTTATATATAACTAGCGCAACTGAACCTTGAAAACTAAATACAGCAAGAGTCCTGAATCGAGCCATTGCAATTTCAAATAATCCCTATTAGGGATTGAAACAAAGACTTCATTGATAAATATTCAATTGAAAACACAAAATTGCAATTTCAAATAATCCCTATTAGGGATTGAAACTTTATTTCCTTTGGTGTTCACACCCAACCTAGCGAATTGCAATTTCAAATAATCCCTATTAGGGATTGAAACGCGTAATACATCGCAGCGCTTTTAAAGCACTCAAATCATTGCAATTTCAAATAATCCCTATTAGGGATTGAAACATCGGTTTAAATCTTTGTGCGACTCGATATCTATATTGCAATTTCAAATAATCCCTATTAGGGATTGAAACATATCTGTTTTTCTTTCTACTTCAGTAGGTATAGGGTATTGCAATTCAAATTAATCCCTATTAGGGATTGAAACATTTATGCCAAAAAACGGCCGACATGATTCGAATTGCAATTCAAATTAATCCCTATTAGGGATTGAAACGTAGTAATTGTCAATTCAACCGGGGTGACATCGAATTGCAATTCAAATTAATCCCTATTAGGGATTGAAACTGTACTTTATTTCTGTACTGTTAATGGTGATTGATTGCAATTCAAATTAATCCCTATTAGGGATTGAAACGAGACAGAATATCTTAAACCGGACACTGTTTATACCGATCGCTACTGTACATACATACTCACTACTTTAAAGATTCTCCACAGTCAGTAATGCGAGCATCTTGCTCGCTACTTTACATACTTGCTCGCTACTTCATATCACCTTCGTGTGACCAATAGTCAGCCATTATATCAGGGACGCTACTTCATATCACCGCTACTTCATATTACCACTACTTACTTTTTAACAACTATTATTCCCCAATCAAGTCGCTTTTAATCAACTGCTTCTGTAAAGCGATCGCAACGGCTGCTGTGCGATCGCTTACTTCCAACTTATGCAAAATCGCATGAACATGTACCCTGACTGTCCCAGTTGTAATGTAAAGTGCCTCAGCGATTTGTTGATTAGTTTTCTGTGCTGCTAGCAGTGCTAAAATTTCTTGTTCCCGATGAGTTAAAGGATTGAAGGATTTCGTGCTATTTTCCAAGCTAGGCTGTGATGAATGTAGCGCAAAGGAACGAATTTCTTTTGTAGCAGTTTCATCCCACCAAGATGCACCCGCAGCGACAGAACGAAGTGCTAATACTAACTTCTCGGCTGCAATTCCTTTGAGACAGTAACCTTGAGCGCCAGCTTCAATCAACCTTGTAATCAGAAATTTCTGGGAGTGAGACGTTAAAATTAATACTGGTAAATTGGGATGTTGTTGCTTAATGAGGCGACATGCTTCGATGCCCCCAATCCCTGGTAATCCGACATCCAATAGTACTACATCGAGAGGGTGCTGATTGGTTAATTCAATCGCGGTTTCGCCATCCTCAGCTTCGGCGATAATTTCTAAAAGGCTGTCTTGTTGCAATCGCACGTGCAAACCCAACCGGAAAAGTTCATCATCTTCAACAAGGAGAATTTTGATTGGGGTAAGGGACATCTCAGGCAGTTAAAGCGGTTAACAAGGGAGAACGGGTAGTTTAAAACTAAAGATAGCACCAGTTGGCACTCTGTTCTCTGCCCAAATTATACCGCCATGCGCTTCGATTATTTGGCGCGATAGATAAAGCCCTAAACCAGAACCTTTTGCTTGTCTGTCGCTATGTCCTTGGTAAAACCGCTCAAATAAGTAGGGAAAATGTTCGGGTAAAATTCCTGCACCTGTATCTCGAATCTTGACGACTTGGTAGGAAGCTTGCGGTTCTAATATTACCTCAACGCGATCGCCTCGGCGGGAATGGTTGATAGCGTTGACTAAGAGGTTGCTAAATACTCGTTCTAGTTGTAGCGCATCACCGTTTACCCACAGCGACTGCCTAAAATCGGAATCGCCATAATTAAATGATAAATGAACGCGGCGACTGGCAGCTAAATGAGTTAGGGTGCTAGCAACTTCTTCCGCTAATACAACTAAATTCACAGGTGCGAGGTTCAACTTTAAACCTTCTGTATCATTGCGGTAGACATCTAATAAGGTTTCGAGCAGTTGTAGCGAAGTTATGTGACTGCGTGCCATTGTTGCCAAGACTTTTTGTTGTGCTGGCAGGACTGTACCAAATTGTTCGCTTTGAAATGCTTTGAGAGTTTCGATTGCCCCTAACATGGGTGTTTTCAAATCATGGGTCAGCGTTGAGGCAAAATCTTCCCGCAGTCTTGATAGTTTTTCCTGTGCTTCTAGCTTAGTTTGGGTCAATGCGATCGCTTCTTGCGAACGACGTAAACGCTGGCTTAAAAAGCCTGTGACAATTAACGCTATCGATGCGATCGCTCGACTGGCAACTATGGAAGGTTTGATTAGTCCGTTTCCTGGTATCCACACATTTAACATGGTGAGGGAGACAGCCGCAAAAGTTGCTTGCAAGGTTGCCGTTTCCCCAAACCAAGAGTTTACTAGTAGAATCGCTCCACTGTATAGATAGCCAAACACATAATCGTTGGGTGTGGAATATTCCAAAACTCCAAGTATTACAAACACTGTCACAATCAGTAAAGTTTTAGCACACTGTGATTTTTTCGATAGTACTTTTTCCCTTAAATATATCATTCACAAAGCTACCCATTCATAATTTTTCTTCAATATAAACAAATTTAAATTTTATACTTTCAAATATACTAATATTACCTAATTAACAAGATAAAACGATGGCGTTTATAAAAAATAAACAACGTTTAGATACATCTAAACAAAGTAAACACCAATGTATACCTGGAAATAAACTTTTTTTATATCCTTTATCCCTTGTATTAATTTACAAAACAATCGAAGATAAAAATTAATACAACTAAGAGGATGTTTGAAAAGTCCAACATAGGTATAACTTGTCATTCTGAACGGAACGAAGTGAAGTGAAGAATCACGACTTGCCGTATATTCTTGAGATGCTTCCCTGCGCTATCGCTCCGTTCAGCATGACAAAATATACTTTTCAAACATCCTCTAAAAAGAGTTACTTAATTTCTCTTACCCTAGATAGATTGCTGTTATGGCATTAGCTTTGGCTAGCACAAAAAATCAAACAAATAGCTGCTATTGCGGCATGAATTTAAGTAGCATACATCTACCAAAAGACTGTTTATTGTTAGAACTTGTTCGGAATAAGCAAATTCTCCTCGCAAGTACTCAAACGACTATCTTTTGTGCAGATGAAATAGTGGGTATTACGTTAAATACCTCGCAACTTCCCGCACTAAAATATACTTTGAATAAAACACATCCAGTGTATTACTCATTTAACGACTCTTTGTTAAATAATTAAACGATTATCTTTTTGGGAGTATTTCTAATTCATGCTACAAGGATGGATTCAAATCGCTTTGACGCTACTTATAGTCATTGCCACTACCCCCTTACTTGGGGCATATATGGCTCGCGTCTATCTAGGAGAAAGAACCTTACTTGACCCTGTGGTGATACCAATCGAAAAGGTAATTTATGCCATTAGTGGAGTACGGCAGCAGCAAGATATGACGGGTAAACAATATGCCACAGCCGTAATATATAGTAATATTGCGATGGGAATATTGGTGTTTTTTATTCTGATGACGCAAGCATGGCTACCACTCAATCCCACAGGACTGGGGATGCCAACTTGGGACACAGCATTGCATACGACCCTATCATTTCTAACAAATACAGACCAACAGCACTACTCTGGGGAAACGACTTTTAGTTATGCCAGTCAAATGTTTGCTCTGGGTTTTTTAATGTTTACCTCAGCAGCAACAGGTCTATCTGTGGGAATTGCCTTTATTCGCGGTTTAACTGGTAGGTCTTTGGGTCATTTTTATATCGATTTAACCAGGACAATTACACGGATATTGTTGCCCATATCTATTATTGGGGGATTGTTATTAATACTGTCGGGTGTGCCAGAAACCCTTGCAGGAGTAGCAACAGCAACAACTTTAGAAGGGGCTACTCAAGCGATCGCACGCGGGCCGGTTGCCCACTTTGAAATTATCAAACAATTGGGAGAAAATGGGGGCGGCTTTTTTGCCATAAATTCGGCACATCCTTTTGAAAATCCTAACGGTTTCTCGAATTTATTAGAGACTTGGGCAATGATTTCCATCCCAACCGCACTAATCTATACCTATGGTGTATTTGCAAACAACCGCAAACAGGCGTGGTTAGCATTTTGGATGGTATTTACCATCTTTATTGTCTTAGTAGGTGTGGCAGTAGTTGGAGAGTATCAAGGAAACCCTCAAGTTAATGCCCTATTGGGGTCGCAACAACCGAACTTAGAAGGCAAAGAAGTTCGCTTTGGTTGGGCACAAACTGCATTGTGGGCAGTAATCACCACCGGGACAATGTGTGGTGCAGTCAATGGAATGCATGATTCCTTAATGCCTCCAGGTGGGTTTGTAACTCTATTTAATATGTTTTTACAAATTATTTGGGGAGGTCAGGGAACCGGTACAGCATACCTGTTTATCTATTTCATTTTGGCAGTTTTTCTCACAGGTTTGATGGTGGGAAGAACACCCGAATTTTTAGGACGCAAAATCGAGAAAAGAGAAATAGTCCTTGCCAGTGTCGTCTTATTGGTTCACCCCTTTGCGATTTTGATTCCTTGGGCAATAGTCTTTGCTTTTCCTGATGCACTGTCAGGTATTAGTAACCCCGGTTTTCACGGCGTTTCGCAGGTGATTTACGAATATGCTTCAGCAGCAGCTAATAACGGTTCTGGTTTTGAAGGACTAGCTGATTCGCAACCCACAGCTACAGGTCTTTGGTGGAATCTCACCACTAGTGTCAGCATTTTAATGGGACGTTATATTCCCATTACTGCCTTGTTGCTACTGGCAGATAGTATGTCGCGCAAGCAACCCGTGCCAATGACCTCCGGTACTTTAAGAACCGACACAGGACTTTTTACAACAGTTACAGGTGGTGTAATTTTAATTCTTGGTGCGCTGACCTTCTTCCCCGTACTAGTTTTAGGTCCCATTGCTGAAGCATTTCAAATTGCTAGGGGTGGGTAAGGAATAGGGAGTTAGGAGTTAAGAGTTAGGAGTTAAGAGTTATAAATTACGAACTAATAACAACTGACCACTGACCACTGACCACTGACAACTGACCACTGACCACCGACAACTGACAACTGACCACTGACCACCGACCACCGACCACTGACCACCGACCACTGACCACCGACCACTGACCACCGACCACTGACAACTAACAACTGACCACTGACCACTGACAAAAATGGAAGCCAGTACAAAAACTCGACAAGACCGCACAAATGCGCCCAAAGCCAAAACAGCCGGACTTTACTCTAGGGCATTAAAGCAAGCGTTTGTCAAGCTAGACCCGCGCAATATGCTTAAGAATCCGGTGATGTTCTTGGTTTGGATTGGCACAATTGTGACAGCGTTACTAACAATTGAGCCTAACTTATTTGGCAACAGTCCCGGAAACAACCCTCGACTATTTAATGGTTTAATTACCATAATTTTGTTTTTAACTCTCCTATTTGCTAACTTTGCCGAAGGTGTCGCTGAAGGACGAGGAAAGGCACAGGCTGATACTTTGAGGGCAACAAAGTCTGATACTACTGCCCGTAAGCTTCTTCCCGATGGTTCCATCCAAGAGGTAAGTTCCACAGCTTTACGTCGTGGCGACCAAATCAAAGTTGTCTCTGGTGACATGATTCCCGCTGACGGTGAGGTAATTGCTGGGGTGGCTTCGGTGGATGAATCTGCCATCACTGGGGAATCAGCACCAGTATTAAAGCAACCCGGAACCGATATTGCTAGTTCGGTGACAGGGGGAACGCGCATTACCTCCGACGAACTGACAATTCGCGTTACATCTGACCCCGGTCAGGGTTTTATTGACCGGATGATTGCCTTGGTTGAGGGTGCTGCCCGGACTAAAACGCCGAATGAAATCGCGCTAACTGTACTTTTGGCGGTTTTAACGCAAGTATTCTTAGTAGTGATTGCAACTTTACCGACGGTATCTGTATACGTTAAATCACCAGTTAGCATTGCAGTCTTGATTGCCTTATTAGTCGCACTAATTCCTACCACGATTGGCGGATTGCTAAGTGCTATCGGTATTGCGGGGATGGATAGAGTTGCCCAATTCAACGTAATTGCTACTTCCGGGCGGGCGGTAGAAGCCTGCGGGGATATTAATACCTTGGTATTGGATAAAACGGGTACGATTACTTTGGGAAACCGCTTGGCAGAGGAATTTATTCCCGTCAACGGTCATTCGATGGAAGATGTAGCGAAAGTTGCTTTAGCTTCGAGCGTGTTTGATGAAACACCCGAAGGAAAATCAATTGTGATACTGGCGGAGAAATTAGGAGCAAAAGTAGATTTTGACCGCAAACAATCGGAGGGTGTGGAATTTTCTGCGAAAACTCGGATGAGTGGTACTGATTTACCAAGTGGGGTGCAGGTTCGTAAAGGTGCTGTGGATTCGATTAAAGGATTTGTGCGTTCCAGAAATGGTCAAATAACTCCTGACTTGGATGCAGCTTACGAGCGAGTTTCTCGGTTGGGTGGTACTCCATTGGCAGTTTGTCAAGAAGGTGATATGCATGGTGTAATTTATCTTAAAGATATTATTAAGCCGGGAATTAAAGAACGCTTCGACCAAATGCGGCGAATGGGGATTAAAACCGTGATGTTGACGGGAGATAACCGCATTACTGCGTCTGTGATTGCCGAAGAGGCGGGAGTCGATGATTTTATTGCCGAAGCGACACCCGAAGATAAGATTGAGGTAATTCGTAAGGAACAAGCGCAGGGTAAATTGGTGGCAATGACGGGTGATGGTACGAATGATGCACCTGCACTTGCTCAAGCTAACGTCGGTGTGGCAATGAATTCGGGTACGCAAGCGGCGAAGGAAGCTGCGAATATGGTGGATTTGGATTCTGACCCGACGAAGTTAATTGATATTGTGACTATTGGTAAACAGTTATTGATTACTCGTGGTGCGCTAACTACTTTTTCGATTGCGAACGATCTCGCTAAATATTTTGCGATTATTCCGGCGATTTTTCCGGGGATTGGTGTGGGTGGTTTAAATGTTATGGGTTTGGCAAGTACTCAGTCTGCGGTGTTGTCGGCGCTAATTTACAATGCTTTGATTATTCCGGCGCTGATTCCTTTGGCTTTGACTGGGGTTAAGTTTAGACCGCTGACTGCTGACCAACTTTTGCAGCGCAATATTTTTATCTATGGGTTGGGTGGGGTGGTTGCTCCTTTTATTGCTATTAAGATTATTGATGTTTTGATTGCTGCTGTTGGTTTGGCTTAGATATAAAAAATTACTCGCGCAAAGGCGCAGAGGCGCTAAGGGGATTTATGAGATATTTGTCATGGGATGATTGTTTGGATGTTTTTGGTTTGGTTACGTCGAGGCGGAATCGGGTTCCTCTGAGTATATTTTTGTTGATGTGTTTTAATGTGCTGTTGGCTCCGGCTGTTGCTGCTGCGACACCGGGGGAGTCTCCGCGTTGGCAAATTTACACGATTAGTTTGTTGGGATTGACAACTGCCGCTCTATGTGCATATTTGTTTGTTGTAATTTTTCAGCCTGAGAAATTCTAATTGGTTATTTGTTTTGTAGGATAGGCATCCTTGCCTGTCCGTTGAGAATATAGGGCTTAACAGGCTAGAGGCTTATCTTTGAGAATATAGGGCTTGACAGGCGGGACACCTATCCTACGATGATGAAAACCGAACTTTTACATGTAATTTTTGAATTGGAGAAATTTTTCAAATGAGCCAGACAAGCCAAATTTCAAAAGCAATTCGTTCTACTATTGCTCTGTGGCTGCTAACCGCATTAATTTATCCTTTTTTCATGCTGTTCTGCGGACAAATAGCGTTCTCTTACCAAGCAAATGGTAGCTTAATTAATAATTCCCAAGGAGGAACAATAGTTGGTTCGGCGTTAATTGGTCAACCTTTTACTAGTGACAGATATTTTTGGAGTCGTCTTAGTACTACTAGCTATAGCACTGCTGACCCCAAAGATGATAAAGCGGGTGTGTTGAAAACAGGGGTATCTGGTGCTAGTAACGTTGCTCCCAGTAACCCCGCTTTGCTCGACCGTATCAAAGGCAAAGATGACCCCGACCCCACCAAAAAAATTGAAGGGGATTTCCCACGTCTCAAAGCAGCAGGCATTCAGCCTACTGCCGATTTAATTTACACTTCTGGTTCCAGCCTTGACCCCCACATTACCCCCGAAGGTGCTAGAGCGCAAGTTGCACGAGTGGCAAGGGTGCGAGGAGTTCAACCCAACCAATTAGAAAATTTGATTGCTCAAAATACCGATGGTCGTTTTTTGGGAATCTTTGGTGAACCTGGGGTGAATGTTTTGAAGTTAAATTTAGCTTTAGATGCGTTAAGACCTGCACGTTAATGAGCATCCCCCTTTATGTGGGACTATCTCCTTGGAGAATCTGAGCAACCAAAGCCACCGAAAAATAGTGTTTCTGAATTTAGTCAGTCAAATCGATTAAATAAACGCTATCGTATCCTCAAACCTATTGGACAGGGTGGTTTTGGAGGAAAGGGACTTCCCCATTCTTTATGTCGCGTCTCCATTCGGTTTCAGATAGTGCATAATTAATTTCTGGAAATGCCTGAATCATAGAAAATGCTCTAAATTTATTTATTTAACTATCTTTTAACTATTGAACGGGAGTAAGATAATTTATATGAATATTGGTCATAAAAACATGTATCAAAACTCTCCTGCCCCAATTAATAATACTTATACTTATCCACTCCGTCGTGGTAAACACAAGATTTTTATTGGTATGGCTCCCGGCGTTGGTAAAACCTACAAAATGCTCGAAGAAGGGCATCATCTCAAGCATGATGGTATAGATGTGATTGTTGGCTGGCTAGAAACCCACGAACGCCAAGAAACAGCGACCAAAGCTGAAGGCTTAGAAGTAATTCCGCGAAAAATAATACAACGGGGTGACTTGGTACTGAGTGAGATGGATACCAATGCCATTCTGGAGCGTCAACCTCAGTTAGTTTTGATAGATGAGCTAGCGCACATAAATATACCCGGTTCGGAACGAGATCGACGTTATCACGATGTGGAGGCTATTTTAGAGGCTGGTATTGATGTTTACTCAACTGTGAATATTCAATATCTAGAGAAACATCGTAATCTGGTTACGCAAATGACAGGGATTGTTGTACGGGAGTCAATTCCAGAGCGTTTATTAGAAGTAGCCAAGGAAATTGTGGTTGTAGATGTTACACCAGAAAGATTGAAAGAACGGTTGCTAGATGGTAAGATTTACCCGTTAGATGAAATTGAACAGTCTTGGCAAGATTTATTCCAACGTCGCAACCTCCTGCTACTTAGGGAATTGGCATTACGGGAAGTAGCCGATAAAATTGAGCAAGAAAGGATTCAAGAAGCAAGTCAATTGAGTAGTCACGGCGATCCTGTAACCGAAGCTTGCTGCATACACGAACGCATACTAGTTTGTATTTCTCTTGAGGCAAATTCTTTAGAACTAATTGAGCGAGTAGCCAAAATGGCTGATTATATGAATGCACCGCTCTATGTTATGCTTACTGGAAACTTTGATGCTGTACTTACCTGTAAGGAACAACAATATTTAGAAAAGTGCGATCGCATTGTTAAAGAGTTAAAAGGTGAGCTTTTACAAGTATCTGGTCGCAATATGGCAGAGGTCATTACTAAAGTTGCAAAGTCCTATCGAATTACTCAGGTAGTGCTAGGTCAAAGTCATCGCTCAAAGTGGCAAATTTTGTTAGGTGGTTCTTTGATTAATCAATTGCTACAATCGCTTATTGAAGTTGACATCCATATTATCGCAATCGGAAAATAAACCGCGAAATCTCACAACCTTTTCCTCCAGGGTAATAAATAGGGATAGATATGACCCACCGCTTCGGGTAGTAAGCACGGAGTACGGAGTATTGCCATCTCTAAAAATTAAGATTTTTCCAATATTTGGCTTCAGTAAAACGTTGCAAATGTTTAATATCTGTAGTGGCAATAACAATATATTGTCCTGGAAATTCTTCTGTTAGAAGCTTCCATTGAGCCGCAATAATTATGTCTGCATCAATATTTTTATCATCAGCAGTTGGTATTCTTTGACTTCGAGCCTCAGCCCAGAGTAAAGCAGCTTCTCTCATCACACTTTTTGTTAACGGTAAAAAGTCAATTACTTGTTGAAGTTCATCAAGATTTTTTATACCTTCAACCGTTGCATTTGTGAACGATGCCAGAATTAAACTTCTTCTCACTTCGTATTCACAAATGTCAGATGTAATTACATAAACACTTCTAGCAAGTAAACGGTAAAACCACTCCTTGCATTCTCTAGCTTCTCCTTTATTGCTAGGAGATGAAACTAAGCCCAGCACCCCTGTATCTAAAAAAACAATCATTCTTGAGAGTAAATTTTATATCCTGGTAATTTCTCATTATCAACTATTTCTTTAAATGAATCAAAATATTTTTCTCTTTGTATTGACACTTCTTCTGGCACTTCTTCTTCTATCCATTTTCTTAAAAGTTTCATTGCCGCTTGATTGATTCGCAATTGTTCTTCTGATGTTTTTCCCAGATGGTGCAAGAATGGTGTTAGATGATGTTTACCTGTTACCGTCATAATTTTTCCTTAAAATAAGTACTACCTTTTGATTTTACCCGATCCAATAACTATCATTCGTAGGGGCGGGAGATACGGAGGGCGGGGAGACCCCGCCCCTACAATTTACTGGTGTTCTGTTATAAGCGTAATCTTATAGCAATTCATGACTACAAGCCAAATTGATTTATCTGATACAAATATTAAATCCCTATTGGTAGCCGAATAAATTTGTGACCAATATGTAGTGGTTGGTATTTGTGCATGAAAATTAAAGGAGCGATACGCTAGAGATTGAAAGTGGTAATGGACAGATGTAAAATCGGGACATTGCAACTCGCTGCTTTTATGAAGGTAAGCAAAG
>JANNFJ010001255.1:0-3138 GCA_031379725.1 Calothrix sp. OTE_75_metabat_31 | reverse complement strand
CCCGATACCGTGGGATAACCAAAAATCCGTCAAATCCGCCAACCTATCGAAATATCCTGTAGGGGCATCGATACATCGTGCCCCGACACCGTGGGATAACGAAAAATCTTTCAAATTCTCCAACCTGCCGAAATATCCCGTAGGGACATCGATACATCGTGCCCCTACAATCACGTCGCATAACCAAAAATATTTTAAGGTCTAACCCTGCAACGGGCCGAAATATCCCGTAGGGGCATCGATACATCGTGCCCCGATACCGTGGGATAACCAAAAATATTTTAATTACGGTATTTATGGCGCATTCAAAGCCCCATTAATAGTCTTGAGTAATTCCTGCGTAGTATAAGGCTTAGGCAAAAATGTTTTTATACCACTGCCCATAGCGGTTGCTACCTTGTCACTCGAACTAAGTCCACTCACAGCAATAATCTTGACTTGCGAGTTAATTTTTTGCAACACCCGAATAGCACTCAAACCATCCATTTCTGGCATCATCATATCTATCAACACAATATCGATTTCATGCTTATGTTGAGCATATACCGCTAGAGCTTCAATCCCATCACCAGCAACCAAAACTTTATAGTTGTGTGCTTCAAGCGTCATTTTAGTAATTTCCCTGATTGAAGCTTCATCATCCACAACAAAAATCAATTCTCCATGCCCTGTTAGCATTTTAAGGCTTTCTATCAATTGTGTTTCACTACCTTCTTTTGATGGTAAATACATCTTAAAGCGGCTACCTTGGTCAACCTCACTATATACCTTGACAAAACCACTATGACTTTTAATAATTCCCATCACTGTCGAAAGACCTAGCCCCGTGCCTTTGCCTACCTCTTTAGTAGTGAAAAATGGTTCAAAGATTTTATCCAAGATTTCCGACGACATACCCATTCCCGTATCCGACACCGTTATAGCAATGTAGGGGCCCACTAAGGCATCAAGATTCATCCTGGCATAATGTTCATCTATGAACAAATTTTCTGCACAAATGCTTAAAGTACCACCATCAGGCATCGCATCACGGGCATTAATTGCTAAGTTCATCAATACCTGATGGAGTTGAGTTGCATCAGCATGGACAGTCCAAAGAGTAGGCGATATATCGGTATAGATTTTGATTGATTTCGGAAATGTCCGCTCGGCAATCTGCTTAATTTCCAACAGTAAGTGCCTAGCTTGGATTGTAGTGCGCTGACCTTCTATTCCTCTGGCAAAGAATAGCACTTGCTTAACTAAGTTAGCCCCACGTTTGGCACTATTTTTAAGTTCGGCAAGCAACATCTGACTCTGGGGGTCGGGGTTTTTTATCTCTAATAGTTCAGCAATCATCAGCACAGGTGCTAAGGCATTGTTCAAATCGTGAGCAATACCGGAAGCGAGAGTTCCAATGCTCTCCAGTCGTTGGGCACGCAGAAACTGCGCTTCAAATAGTTTCTTCTCTGTAATGTCACTGTTGACGACTAGAATTGATTTTGGCTGTTCTGTTTCATCTCGCATCAGTGTCTGGCGACTGAAGACGATGATTTTCTGACCTGATTTGGTGAGTTGATGCAACTCCCCTGACCACTTACCTTCTTGGAGGATAATTTTTTGATTTTCTACAGTTAAGCGTAAACTCTTAGACAAAAGCTTGTTTGCTTTTTTACCGAGAGCCTCTTTTTCTAGCCAGCCGTAGAGATGTTCAGCGCCTTTATTCCAAAATGAAATATGGTTTTCTATATCTTGAACAAAAATAGCATCTGTTGCCACATCCAGCAGGGCAGCTTGTTCCAATATTTTCTGTTCTGCCTGCTTACGCTCTATCAGCTCAGTTTGAACCTGCTCAAAAAGTGTTGATTGCTGAATTGCGATCGCAGCCTGCATGGCCAATGATGAAAGCAAATTGATATCCGACTGCTGCCAATGTCGAGGTGACGAACATTGGTTAACCACTAGCAACCCCCACAATGATTCCTCTTGCAAGATGGGAACCACCAAATTAGCTCTAATTTGGAGTTGAGCGAGTAAATCGACGTGGCATTTGGATAACCCTGCTGTATAAATATCCTCTGTAGCTTGAATCCGTCCCTGTTGATAAAGTTGCCAACCACAATTTTTTTCAAAAAAGGAGTCTGTGATTTTCCTTCCGACTATAGCCAAGTAATCAGAACTTACCGATTCTGTCACCACAATGCCGCTCCAATCGGGTTTAAAGCGATAAATAAACACCCGATCTGCTTGTAGGAACTGCCAGATTTCAGACACAGTAGTGCTAAGAATATCCTCCAGTTTCAAAGATTTACGGATACGTTGGGCAATCTCAGCCACTAACAGAGAGCGGGAAGTTTCTTGTAGTCGTGCAACTTCTGCCAGTTTAAATTCAGTTGCAGTACGTGAAAGTGTTGTCACCTGATGCCGAAGCTCAAGCTGGGTCATGACTTGATGACCTAATGCCTGCAATGCCGACACTTGCACAGGACTCAGTTCTCTTGGTACCCGATCGATGGCACAAAGCGCTCCTAACGCATGTCCTCCGGGTGTAATCAAGGGGACACCTGCGTAAAACCGGATATGGGGTTCGGATGTCACCAATGGACTTGTACTAAATCTCTCGTCAGCCAATGCATCGTTAACAATTAAAATATCGGTTTCTAAGATTGCGTAGCTGCAAAATGCTTCTTCACGCGGCGTTTGGGTTGCTTCGATTCCTAACTTGGATTTGAACCATTGACGGTCAGTATCAACTAAGCTGATTAAAGCAATAGGAGTTCCACAAATATAAGCGGCTAAACGGACGATTTCATCGAAGCCCGATTCCGCTTTAGTATCAAGAATTTGATACTGGTATAGAGTTTCCAGCCTTGCTGCTTCGTTATTTGGCAGTGGAGCTTTCATTTAATTTTTATTGCCCTTAAACTTAAAATCAAAAATTGATTAATGTAGGGGCTGCGACCCGAAACTTATTTATAGTATATATAGATAAAAAATACATCAACACAAAGACGTAAGCATAGAATAATCCCTCCTAATTTGCACATTTATTATCTTCTGTCATGCCGAGGCACGAAGCATCTATTATCTTTTGTCATGCTGAGGCACGAAGCATCTATTATCTTCTGTCATGCTGAGGCACGAAGCATCTATTATCTT
>JANNFJ010001232.1:0-3671 GCA_031379725.1 Calothrix sp. OTE_75_metabat_31 | reverse complement strand
CCGCCCCTGACGCACGCGCCAAGCTCGAATCCATTCTTCACCCACGCATCACGCGCCTCTGGGAAACTCAATTGGCAACATGGCGTGCAGAGGGCAGGGCGGTGGCTGCCGTCGTCATCCCGTTGTTGTTTGAAACGAAGGCTGAGTCCGCATTTGATTCACATTCAACAGCCACAAGGCTTTCAGCAGTTTATACCACACCCACTAAAACCACTCCTGACTAAATTCTGACTAAATACAGCGCGATTACACCATAAATCGATAGCTTTGAGTTATCTTTTTTTGCGATCGCATTAGGCGTTAAACCAGCCGTTAACTGTAAAACGACTGTGCATAAAATTTTGAGACGGGACTCTAACCGGTAGGACTTCATGTCAGTACTGACTATCGAACAAAATCAGCATGTTATCAATTGGCTCTACAGCTTCAAACTCTTGAGACTGCGAATAATTATCAAGGGCATATATAACTAAGTTCCCTCCTGTAAAGTTTTTAGGCGCTTGATGAAAATAATAAACAAACGTTAAAGCATGGTTTGTTAACTCAGTTTTATCGGGGTGTGGAGCTAAAAAGCCATTATCATTACTAGCCGTAATTTGAGCTACGATATTACCCTTTGGCTCCGGAAGCCTCAGAATATTAGCGGTTGGTATCGTTAAAAGCTGCAATTTAGAAGTGAACCATTTTTTATCCCAGTTATGCAAAACCGTCGATTGACGCTTGCTAGGGTCGGGGGGGATTAATTCACTTTTCGTAAAATTACTCTTTTGTTGAAATACATAATTCAATAACCATCGTCTTTCCTCTTCATCAAGAAAATTATTTATTTTTAAATATCGAATTGGGGTCAGCATAAATCAGTAGTTTCACCTATAACTCTTGCTTGTCGTAGCCATAAACTAGTATATGCAACGATTAAATTATATTTATGACTGCTTTTACCAAAACGCAATTACCTGATTCAGTTGACAGTTTAGAAGAGTTAGCAGTATGGGCTATCTCTACGCTTGCTTACATCAATGCCGACACAACTGCTATCGAAGGTCCTGGAATCAGTGAACGAGCGGCACAAGCCGGAATTTTTTATGTTGAAACAGATAAAAAATATCGATTTTTAGGAAGAGTTTCAATACAAATGTCACCTGAATATTTATCCGGGAATAATAAATTGTGGAATTATGCCCAACCTCTAGCTACTACTGACATTCCTGTTATTTTTGCTGCATAAAATTAATGCCAAACCCTAGCCCTCAAGAGAACAGCAATTTAATGCAACAAATGCTCGAACTCAGGGCAAGGGAAAAATATTATGCGGATTTAGAAGCACAAAGAAATAGTTACAAACCGGAAACTTATGACGAGATAACTCGAAAACAGTTAGACAGAAAAAGGCAAGACGTAGCCGATGCTCAAGATGCGATACGCCGTGGCAAGGAGGAAGCAAAGTACGCTAGAGAAAATCCGCCTTCTTACGATGAAATAACTCGTAAGCAAGCAGCGCGTAAAAGACAAGAAATTGCGGATGCTGAAAAATCCATACGGCGTGGACGAGAAGAAGCGAAATTAATTAGGGAAAAATTACCTTCAACATTTGATGAGCGTCAATTAGCTCGAAGACAAGCACAAGACGCAGCCTTAAAGCGTGGATTAGAAGGGGAAAGCTACAAACCTCCAAGACCACAACCTGCTGCACCCCCAAAACCAACTTCTCAACAAAACCGACCTTCTTCAGGCTCACCACCACCGGGGAATAATTCAAATACTTCGACTGCGACTAAAACAGCAACGCCAGTTGTAACAAAATTTCCACCACCGCAAACTCCACCCCCAACTCCAAAAGCTCCGCCACCTGCACCAAAAAACCCTCCTCCACCCTCAACTGCTGCATTACCACCATCTACTGCAATTAAAGGCTCATTGGTAGCAGGTGCAGTAGATGTTGGGATTCGTTTGATTAGTGGACAACCACCAGGGGCCGCTTTAATAACTGCGGGTGGTGGAGTCGCTGGTTCAATTGCGGGAAGTTTAGCAGGTGGAGCGTTGTTTGGTCCGCCGGGCGCTTTTGTTGGTGGATTAATTGGGGGATATGCTGGCTCTGCTGTCGGCGGTGCGATCGCAAATAACCTTTTTCTTCCCGCTTCAATCGATCAGCCTCCACGTACAGATGAGCGGCTCCCAAGAAATTACGACCAAGGGGGCTTTTATGTTGAAGCAATTAGCCCAAATAATAACTACAGAGTTTTGCGCTACCTTGTACATGCTTTTGAAGTTGGACCAAAAGTACCTGATGCCCTCTCTTACGGACCAGATACCTATACGTGGCGAATTTGGGAGGTCGGTAGCGAAACAACTCTAAACCAATATTTGGCGTATGATTTTAAAAACTCTCCTAGCATTTTTAAGTCCTCAATTAGAACCTTTTCAAGAATAATTCCCCCTTCCCCGTCTCCTAGTCCGTCTCCTAGTCCGTCACCTTCCCCGTCTCCATCGCCTTCCCCTTCGCCGTCTCCATCGCCTTCCCCTTCCCCGTCTCCATCACCAAGCCCTTTCCCTTTTCCTTTTCCCGGTCATCCTACAGGATTTAGCCCCGCTCCAGGCTCTGGTAATAACGCACAACCAATTCCTTTCGGACCCCCTTCAATTTCAAGTGGCACTTATCCTACTCCTGGAGCCACACCTAGAACTACTCCTAATCCTGAACCCAATCCAACTAATAACCCTAAAAAAAAGGAAGATACAGGGTTTTTGCCTTCGCCAATACCTTTCATCTTCCCACCACCAGGTAAACCACCGGCACCACCTCCAGCCCCAAATGGCTGTAGTAAATGTCAGCAAGGAATTGCTGACATGGTTAAAAGTAATTCAGATAAGTTAGATGCATTAAACGCAGTAATGAATACTTCGCAACTTGCTGCTTTAAACGAGGTATTAGCTCGTCTTGGACCAAAACTTCCAAATGGTGGAATTAGCGGAAAATTACAACGATTTTCTAAATGGTTTCATTTAGATAGAATGTTAAACGCTTTAACGTGGCTCAACACTCTTCACAATGCTTATATGTTAAGCAGTTCACTGGGAGATACTTTATTTTCAATTATTGACAATGTTCTAAATGTTTTCATGAAAGACGATGAAGGAGTTGATATTGATACAAAATCAGCTTTTGGAAAAGCTGTAGAAGAAGTTGCTAAAAATATATTTGGAGTAGAAACTTGGAAGGGAATTAAAAAGACTTGGGCAAGTTGGAATCGAATTTATCAAGCAGGTGCAAACATTGCTAATAGCGTAAGGGATATGTTCGATAGCGCTCGTAGTGTGGCTGAATGGACAGCAGAAAATACGGGTAAAATTGGTAATGCGCTTAAAAGGTTTGGCGCAGTTGGCGAAAAAGCATTTAAATGGATGCCCGAACGAGTTAATGCTCAAAGTAAATGGCAGCAAAGGCTTGAGAATATCGAGGAAGCTGCATCCGGGTTAGAAATGATTACTTCGGAAGTAATTAGCGTTCAAGATAACTAGGACTTACGCAGCTGGCACAATCGGTCTCGGTGCGGCGAAGCCGCACCCTCGATATCAACACAGATAAAAATGTTTAGAATACAAGGGAAAAAGGATATTTTACAATTCGTAAACATAAATTTTTAATTATAAGTACCATAAGTAATATAAAT
>JANNFJ010001193.1:0-4488 GCA_031379725.1 Calothrix sp. OTE_75_metabat_31 | reverse complement strand
AATTGATAAAATAAAAACGAAGCCCATATCATCAAAAGCAAAGATATGAGACAGGAGCCTGCGGCAGAATATGATTTCTAGTAGGTTCGGAGAAATTGAGCAATTAATTCGATATTGATTTAGCTAATGTTTCAAATAAATCTTCATGAATCTCACCCAATTTCTGCTGCGGGAATCCTGGAAGCATGTTGCGATCGCAGCATTGACTGGCTCGATTAGCGGTATCTGTAGCGCAGCTTTGCTAGCCTTCATTAATAACGCTCTCAACCGTCAAGATACATCAATTGATAATCTATTTTGGGGTTTTATCGGGCTTGCAGCGGTAACACTTTTTACCAGTATTACTTCCCGATTTTTACTGGTGAACCTTGCCCAAGATGCTGTTTACCGATTAAGATTGCGCCTAAGTCGTTGGATTCTTGCCTCTCCACTACGTCACCTCGAAGAACTCGGTGCAAGCCGTTTACTTGCAACCTTAACCGACGATGTTCAAGCGATTGCATTTTCTGTATATAATCTTCCCTTTATTTGCATCGATATAGCAGTCATCGTCGGCTGTTTAATCTATCTAAGTTGGCTATCTTGGTTCGTCTTCGCATTCACCTTTCTATTTTTAGCATTGGCAATTGGTGGTGTCCAACTACTAATTGGGCGGGCAAAGTACTATATGAAGTTTGCACGCGACGAACAGGATCGACTCTTTGGGCATTTTCGCACAATTACAGCAGGGATTAAGGAACTTAAGTTACATGCCGAGCGTGAAGAAGCTTTTTTTCATGAAGAACTCACATCTACCGCTAAATCTGCCCGCAATTATCGAGTCACAAGCTTAAAAATTTTAGCTATCGCGATGAGTTTCGGGGAGGTTTTATTTTTCATTCTCCTGGGTTCATTAATCTTTGGTTTGCCCAAACTTGTACCAGTAAGTAGCCCGATTCTTTCCGGTTACATCTTGACGATTACCTTTATAATGCGACCGCTTCAGAGTCTCTTACAAGTTTTACCTGAGATGAGCCAAGCTAGTGTTGCTTTGCAAAAAATTGATACGTTGGGTTTATCGCTTGCAAGTCAATCAGAAACCAAAATACTACAACCATTTCCACCACAGTTTCAACGCATCGAATTGTGTGGAATTACTCATACCTATCGTAACGAACGTGACGAACAGAGCTTCACTTTCGGACCAATTGATTTAGTATTTCAACCAGGGGAGTTAATTTTTATTGTCGGGGGCAACGGTAGCGGAAAATCGACCCTTGCAAAGTTGATTACTGGGTTATACGTTCCTGAAGCTGGTGAGATTTATGTTGATGGAGAATCGATTACTAATCAAAATCGTCAAGCTTATCGACAGTTGTTTGCCACCGTATTTTCAGATTTCTTTTTATTTGAGCGAATACTAGGTATTTATTCAGACGATATCGATACTCAAGCACAAACCTATCTCAAGCAACTCCAGTTAGAACATAAAGTGCAAATCAAAGAAGGTGTACTCTCTACGATTGACCTATCCCAAGGACAGCGCAAACGTCTAGCTTTACTAACAGCTTACTTGGAGAATCGTCCAATTTATGTGTTTGATGAATGGGCATCGGATCAAGACCCCTTTTTTCGAGATATTTTTTACCACCAACTGCTACCCGATATGAAGCATCAGGGGAAGGCAATATTTGTAATTAGCCACGACGACCGCTATTTTCATCTTGCCGACCGCTTAATTAAGCTTGACTATGGTAAATTAGTTTGAACGCAACATAAGTACAAACAATTTTATTACCAAATAACTATATAAATCAGTGTAAGTTTATACGATTTGAAAATTGTATCTCCCATATACTATTTTTAAGGTTCTACCTGGGAATTACCAAAGAAGTGGCAATGCCACTTCTTTTTTATTTATATGCACTTGTAAGCTGGTAATGGCACAAATGCACCTCGTGCTTCGAGTTGCTGGACAATTGCACCCGAATTGGGATTCCGCATCAGCGATCGCATAAACTTAAGACGAGTACCATTCTGAGTCTGAGTATCCAACTCTTCCAAAACTTGGATTTTTTGCAACCGCGACAAATCACCCATCACCCGTTCAATTGCCGTAACAATTCGTTGCTGTGAAGTTTGCATGATTTTTAAGAATTCTGACATCGCTTCAATAATCATACTTTGGCTTGATTCCGACACGAGCATTCGGTGAAACAACATCACGCCAGTCCCGTGATGACGACTTTCTTCGCGTAAAAACCCTTGTAAAATTAAGCTTAATTCCGGTTCGCGGCATTCAATTGCTAAACTACGGTAGTGACTCAAGCTCCATCCCTCTAATACCACGAACAAAACAAATAAGATCGCGGCTTTGTCGTTACTTGCAACTACATCCATCAAAAACTTAAACAATGGATGTTGCAACTGTGTTGGTTGGATTGGTAAAAAACGACTAATTTGAGCTTGATGCGTTGCTTCATCAGCACTAAATAATGCATAAAGCATTTGTTCCCCGGTGCTTTCCGACAACAGCACCATCTTTGCCATATAATTTACACCTGCTTTCTCAATCAGATAAACATCTTCTAACAACTCCCAACTACAAAGCTGTAAAATCCCAGCTTGTTCGGCAACAGTCGCATCTTGAAAAATCTTGACTTTATCCAGACCAAAATAGCTAGCACCCCAATAAAATAATTTCTGATTAGAAAGCGGTACAAGCTGCGGAGATTGCCCTAATCGATGACCCAGTGCAGAGGACAACCAGCAACTAAGCTTGTCTTCGGCTACATCTGGTAGATTAAACCCTGTTATTATCTGTTGTTTAGTCATTTTATTATCCAACTACTCAGCGAATGCGCCCCATTTATTTGCCAAGCGATGCTTGCAATCAGTAGTCTTGATTTTTATCAAAGTAGATTTTGTGAGTTTGTGAAAATCTCCCATATTTAAGATTGGCATAACTAGTGCAATGTAGTTATTTAGTTATGTGGCAGTATATAATCTGTCCTATTTTTAACCCATTCTCAATACAGGGTAAAAATTAAGAAATTAGAAAGATAAATACTTAGTGAAAGTAATTTATAAATACGATAAAGTAATAAATTTGACAATTATTCAATAATTTTAGATGCATTAATATATACATATTATTTGATATTTTTAACAGTAAATGATTAATAATTCGATATCATATAAGTAGATTGCAGGGGTGGGGAGTACACTACGCAAAGGTAGCATTGTAGGGGTGCAAGGCATTGCGCCCTTTTGAATGTGTCGCATAAAAATAAAAACTGCTGTATATATTATTTTAGTCAGATTTATAACTAAAAAAATCAAAAACAGTGGTATTATTACGGCTTGTAGTATACGTACTATTTACAAGAGAAAGGTTCATAATTAAACATTTTTACGTCTTTTCCCGACTTCTATTAAAGATGAAAGATGCAGACGCACGAATGGGGCTAATGCCCATCAGTTGCGCCAAAATATCCCATAAGGGCACGATAATATCGTGCCCCTACATACTCGTCGGATCACAAAAAATCATTTGAGTGGGGCTAATGCTAGGCTGTTGACTTTGTGGGTTTAAGCCCATAATGCGTCATACAAAATTTGTGTCGTAATTAACGTTCCGATCAGGGCACGGCAGTGCCGATGCCCCTACAGTAAACACAAAAACTGCATGATAATTTTTAGCTAATTTCGCGCAAAGTCAACAGCCTAGGCTAATGCTCATCAGTTGCGCCAAAATATCCTGTAAGGGCACGATAATATCCATTGGTGTCAACTTAACGTGAAACCCTTGTTAAATATTAGATTCGGAAGAACCCCACCCTAACCCTCCCCGCGTGCGGGGAGGGAACTGGATTTAATTTCCCCTCCCCGCACGCGGGGAGGGGATTAAGGGGTGGGGTAAAAGAACCGTGGGGTAAGCGTTTGAGCTTAAGTTGACACCAATGGGGGTTACCCCGCCCCCAATACCGTTGTAATTAGGGAAACGTGCCATTTGTAATCTATTATTATTGATGAGTATAGCTCCCTAAATTTGTAATACAGACTAACAATCCCCAAGAAAAGACGGGTAGTTAAAACATACATTTAGTTTCTCTCCGATTCCTTAATAAAGTCTGAGTTTCCCACAAAGTAGGACATTTTTATGACAACTGCTAATCCCAAAACATTACCTTTACCTCCCGGTAACTTTGGCTTACCCATCATTGGCGAAACAATCAGCTTTTTACGGGATTCAGATTTCACACATAAGCGATATGAAAAATACGGTTCTATCTTTAAAACTCGTATTTTTGCAAATCCCACAATAATTATGATTGGTTCGGAAGCTAACCATTTTCTGTTTACAAACGATAATAAATATTTTTCTAATCAATGGCCCGATAGTACTAGAACTTTACTCGGTTCTGGTTCTATATCGGTACAAATGGGCAGCACGCACCAAAATCGGCGTAAGATTCTCTCACAAGCTTTTCAACCGAGGGCTTTGGC
>JANNFJ010001192.1:0-3325 GCA_031379725.1 Calothrix sp. OTE_75_metabat_31 | reverse complement strand
GATACCTATACCAAAGCTGAAGGTATCATGTTTGCCTTCACCGACCGCCGCGAACAGCAGGTAGCTTTGGGTCCCACCCACGAGGAGGTAATTACTTACGTAGCGCGGGATATGATTCGGTCGTACCGTCAATTACCCCAGCACCTCTACCAAATCCAAACTAAATTCCGCGACGAAATTCGCCCCCGCTTCGGGTTGATGCGCGGACGGGAGTTTATTATGAAGGATGGGTACTCGTTCCATGCCGACGAGGAAAGCTTGAAGAAAACCTATAACGATATGTACACCGCTTACAGCAATATGCTGCGTCGTGCGGGTTTGGCGTTTCGTCCTGTAGAAGCTGATTCCGGTGCCATTGGTGGTTCGGGTTCGACGGAATTTATGGTGCTTGCGGAAGCTGGGGAAGATGAGGTTCTCTATACCGATGATGGGAACTATGCAGCTAACGTTGAGAAAGCCATTTCCTTACCTGCGGATGCTGTAGCTTCGACTTTTACAAGTTACGAAAAACGCGAAACTCCCGGAACCGATACGATAGAAAAGCTTTGTAAAGCTTTACAATGTTCGCCGACGCAAGTTGTCAAAAATGTGCTGTACCAAGTGGTTTACGATAACGGCATGACGGTGGCAGTATTAGTTAGCACTCGCGGCGACCAAGAAGTAAATGAAGTCAAATTAATCAATGAGTTGACGAAAGCTGCTATTAACTATGGTGGTAAAACAATTCTCAGTTTGACAGTACCCGATGCGGATGCACAAAAAAAATGGTCGGCAAAACCTTTACCCTTGGGTTACATTGCACCCGATATTAGTAACGATTATCTGAAGGGGGACAAAACTATAGCCCTAGAGTTTTTACGCTTGGTGGATAAAACCGCAGTCGAGTTAAAGAACTTTGTCACGGGTGCAAATGAATCTGGCTATCACGTCCTTGGGGCAAATTGGAACGAGCAAATTAAGTTACCAACCGCTATCGTGGATGTGCGTAAAGCCCGACCCGGAGATAGAGCCGTTCATAACCCAAAGCAAACTATAAAAAGCGCTCGTGGCATCGAAGTGGGGCATATTTTCCAACTAGGAACCAAATATTCCACTGCGATGGGGGCAACGTATACAAACGAACAGGGTGAAGAAAAACCTTTGGTGATGGGTTGTTATGGTGTGGGAGTTTCTCGGCTTGCACAGTCGGCGGTGGAGCAGTCGTATGATAAAGATGGGATAATTTTTCCAGTTGCGATCGCACCCTATCACGCGATTATTTCTATCCCCAATATGAGCGATACGAACCAAGTCGAAGTTGCGGAAAAGCTGTATAAGGAACTTAATCAAGCCGGTGTGGAAACATTACTCGATGACCGCAACGAACGGGCAGGTGTTAAGTTTAAAGATGCCGATTTGATTGGGATTCCCTTTAGAATTGTTACGGGGAAAGCACTGGCAAATGGGAAGGTGGAAGTAGTAAAACGTGCCAGCAAGGAAGCGCAGGAAATTGCGATTGAGTCCGTAGTAGACACCCTAAAGCAATGGGTTGAAGAGGCATTGAAGGCTTAGAGCTTAACGTACTCGTTTCACATTTTGATTTGGGTTACGAGTACGTTGATTTTAGTACAAAAGTCCTGTAATATGAGTAATTTGTTATAACAAATTGGATATTTTAATCTATTTTAAGCAATATTTATAGGTTGATTTAGATACAATTATAAAACATAATTTGACATGTTTAATTGTAGGGGCGGGGTCTCCCCGCCCTTGATCCACGCAACAAGCGCCATATATAGCACCATCAATTATTTAATTTTTATTATAGATTTATTGGTTCTCTGAACATTAATATTTTGCTACTTGAATGCTAGATAATGATAGCAATAATTAATTCGATTGGTGGCGTAGATATGAGGGCGGGGAGAAGAGCGCCCCTACGGGTTTTTCCATCATCTAAAATGATTGTGGTTAAAATAATTAATTCGGTTGGTGGCGTAGATATGAGGTCGGGGAGAAGAGCGCCCCTACTGTCTAATCAGGTACTTAAAGTGCTGGATTTCTCTATCTTGGTTGTTGCAATGCCTACGATTTAGGGGATATTCACATCGCAAACCCCGTCTGTTTGTCTTGTCCTACGTTTAGGCAGTCGTTATATAATTCCAATCAGCTTTAAAAAGCACGACTTGAATGCGGAATCGCATCTTCATGCGTTGAAGTATACATATATAAATAACTGCTATGGAATTTCTCACTATTTTTCTGTCTGGTCTACTCGGACTCGTTACCCCTGCTGGACTCGTAGTTGATAAAACTGCCGAAAATGCTATCCGTTCCCAACTCGTCAAAGCCGGACAATTGGAAGTACGTGTAGATAATGCGCCAACGCATCAATTACTACAAGGAAAAATCAATCGGGTACGAATCGCCGGACGTTCGTTACAATTAAAGTATCAGGGTATTCGCATCGCAGCAATCGAATTGGAAACCGATGCTCTAAACTTGGATATCCACAGTCGAGGAAAACGACCTAAATTAAAGCAACCTTTACAAGCTGGTTTGCGGTTGGTTTTGACTGAAGCTGATGTAAATAAAATTTTACAATCTCCGGAATTTCTAGCCCGGTTCCGAAAATTAAACATAGTTTCTCGTAGTTCTACAAATACGGACTCTAACCCCGCATACGAATTTATTAATCCCGAAGTAAAATTTTTAGCCAATAACCGTGTAAGTTTACAAGTAGAAATACGGGAGGAAGGAAATAGTCAACTACTACTAGCAAAGTTGGAAACTGGAGTCAATATAGTTAAGGGTAGACAACTTGAGCTAATTAATCCAGTTGGGGAAGTGAACTCAGAACAAGTTCCACCTCGGTTTATCAATGTTATAGTAAATAACTTCAATCAACGCTTAAATTTACGTAGCTTAGAAGTCAACGGTTTATTAATGCGAATTCTACAATTGAATATGAAACCGGGTGAATTAGAAATCGCTGCTTTTGTGCGAGTTGAACCGTCTTCAAAGTTTTTGAATGTCAAATTGTAAGTTCCGTCGTAAGTCAGGCTTTTCCATACAGGTAGATTATTTAAAATTCATAAGGAAGGTCTAAAAGATGAGAGAAGAACAAAAAAATAATCGTATCTCTTCGGGTGCAATTGCAGCGGTATCGGCTGCGGTTGTGGCTGTGAGTGGAGGTGTGGCTTGGTTTACTCTGTATGCGAACAATTCAACTACACCAATTAACCCATCCCCAACGAGAGTTAATCCAGCAAATCCAATTCCAAATCAAAACGAGCAAACTGCTAATATTTATTTGCTCAAAGATACTGGTAAAAGCTTTGAGTTA
>JANNFJ010001185.1:0-4093 GCA_031379725.1 Calothrix sp. OTE_75_metabat_31 | reverse complement strand
CTACAAACAAATTTAATTTATGCTATACAAGTAGTAAATAGCCTACTGGTAGCAAAATAGATTTGTGACCAACGACAAACCAACCGATTACGCTGCTATAATTCGCGCTGCAAACCAAGCTTTACCCGAACCTCCCGGATGGTTGAGTGTTAGCAAACACGTCTACTCGCCAAAATACGGAGTGGGTGAAGTCATGGCAATATTAGGCAAACGGTTGATTGTCAAATTTGTGGAAGAAGTTAACCCAACTCAATTGAGTGATTGGGAAGATGCCGTTGCTTCAAGTTTAATCCAACCTAGCAACACTAATTTAGTTTCGTCCACTAGTTTTTTAGCCGATACAAACCCCAATGGGGCAACGTCCGAAGAAATTCATCAAATCCCTCAGCTAGCGTTTCAATCTGTTGCTCAAGAATTCATCGGTAATATCACCCATGTGGATATTAGAAATGCTCATACCGGAGTTATTCACCCCGTACCCAGCGATTTACCCGCAGCTTTACGTTTGGGGTTACAGAATATCGGTATTACCAGCATTTTCTCTCACCAACTCGAAGCACTTAATCAACTACGTGCTGGTTTTGACTTAAGTATTACTACACCTACGGCATCGGGGAAGACGCTATGCTATAACCTGGCTATTCTGGAGTCTTGCCTCAAGGATATAGCAACCTCACCACAGGGTAACGTCCAAACAACAGCATTATATATTTTCCCACTCAAAGCATTAGCCCTCGACCAGATGCGAAAATTGCGATCGCTTGTTGAGGGAATGCCCACGAATCGGATCAAGCTAGCTTTGATGACGGGAGATACACCAGCATCGGAACGGCAACGCTTGTTTATGCCCAATCCCCCCAATATTTTAGCAGTCAGTCCCGATTTGCTCCATCACTATCTATATAATGTGCGACGCAGGGAAGAGGGGGAAGGATGGCGCAAATATTTAAAGCAATTGCGTTATGTTGTTATTGATGAGTCTCATTCCTATGTTGGTGCTTTTGGTGCCCATTTTGCCAATTTGATGCGAAGGTTGCGGTTAGCTGTAGATGCGGTTGGTGGTAATTCGAGTAATTTACAATTTATTTGCTCTAGCGCTACAATTGGCAACCCGGCAGAAATGGCATTACGGTTTAGTGGTCGGACGCATCAACCAGAGAAGCTACATCTAATTCAACATAGTGGTGCCCCATCTAAGGGACGTACTTTATTATCGCTTGTACCCAGTAATGCTGCGAATGTTGAGGCTAGTAAGATAGTTATTTCTTGGTTGCAGCACGATTTAAGCGGTATCGTATTTTGTAATTCTCGTGCTGCGGTGAAAGGATTGTTAGGGTTAATTGGGCGGGAAACCCAACGTCAAGGATTAGGATTTGCCAACAAAGTCGCGGTATTTTATAGTTCTCTGACAAGCGATCGCAGGCAAGAAATTATCCACAGGTTGCAATCGGGGCAAATCAAAGTAATTATTGCAACATCATCTTTGGAAGCGGGCATTGATTTACCTGAATTAGATTGCTGTTTGATACGGGGTTTTCCCGGTAGCTTAATGTCATTTTGGCAACGAGTAGGTCGAGCCGGACGCAAACAGCACGGGTTGGTAATTTATTTACCTTTGGGGCAAAATCCAATCGATGTCTATTATGCTCAAAATCCGCAGTATTTGCTGTCGGGTGAGGTAGAGAGTGCTGCTTTCAACCCCGACTATCCGACAATTTTAGGTAAGCACTTAGAATGTGGTTGCATTGAAAGTAGCCTTGATTTGCAAGAATTAAACAGTCGTTTTGGGAATGTTGCGGGTGCAGTTGCTGATTCCTTATTGCAGCAAAACAAGCTTTCTCTGAGCAACGGTGGTAAATTGTGGGGTAGAGGATATCCCCATAAAGAAGTTAATATTAGAAGCAGTACTCAGACTTCGATTGCCCTCATTGATAAACATAGCGGAGAAGTATTGGAGAAAATGTCCCTACCTCTTGCTCATCGAGAAGTATTTCCCGAAGCGATATATTTTGTTCAGGATGGAGGTGGGGAAATTATTGCTTACCAATCGGAAAGTTTGGATGTGGCACGAGGGGAAGCAAAACTCGCTTTTTTGGGCAAAGACACCGATGTATTCACCGAAGCTGAATCAGAATTAAATATTGTACGACTTTCTAAATTAGCGGAACCCAAGATTATCCCCACTAATATCCAAGATGCTAGGTTGCGGTTAACTTTGGTTTGGGGAGAAATTACAACCTCCGTCACAGGTTACAGATTGATGCAACGCACCTACGGAATGACTTGTAAAAACCAACGCTGTGGCAATTACAAACAAGCTTTATCGGGTAAAACCTGTCCTCAATGCAAACGTCCCTTATATGCGGCAGAAGTGACAAAACTACAATCGGAGGTAGTGTTTGAAGAACCATATGTGACTAAATACCAAGCACCTTGCGTACTGGTAGAAGTAAATGAACCCTTACAAAAAGCACTTTCAGGGCAAGTCAACCAGTTAAAAAAAGAAGTATCCAAAATGGCAATAGAAGAATTGCCCGAACAATATCAAGCATTGTGGAAAAGCGACCCTGATTTTACCGCACTCCACAGCATCCAGCATCAAATTGTCAAAGCTGTACCCCTAGTAGTTTTATCCTCATCCTTAGATGTAGATGGTATTGTTTTACAAAAACAAAGCAAAACACTTGCGTATTTTTACGATACCTGCGAAGGTGGAAACGGGGCAGCAGAAGCAATCTTTCATGAATTATCTCGCTTCGCAATTAAAGCACATGCATTAGCTGCCGAATGCAATTGTGAATCTGGTTGTCCCAGATGCTTGCATTCTAACAGTTGTCCGCAGCATAATTCCGGGTTGAATAAGGACTTAGGATTGTTTTTGCTGGATGCAATTATTGAAGGACAAACGAAGCATCTGTCATGCTGAGGAACGAAGCATCTAAAAGGTTTTTACGCTTGTTTTAAAAGTGAAGTTCAAACCTGTTTTTATTATAAGTAAAAATATCATCGTAGGATAGGCGTCTCGCCTGTCCTAACTTTGTGTCAAATGTAAATCAATTAATAGATGTTGCCACCATTTTCATACCCACTGGTGCAGTTAAAATTAACCCCCGCCGTACAGGATAAACAGCATCTTGATTTACTAATGACATTTGACACTGCGATAAAACCGTTGCCAAAACAATTTTCATTTCATACATAGCAAACGACATACCCAAACAGCGACGATTACCACCACCAAAAGGTAGATATTCGTAAGGCGAAAATTGCCTTTCTAAAAAGCGTTCCGGTATAAATTGTTTAGGATTCGCATAAATTTCTTCTCGATGGTGCGCTAGATAAATACTCGGAATAATTAAGGTATTTACAGGTAACTGATAACCCATAATTTCTAAAGGTGATTTGACAACCCGACTAAAAGAACTTGTTGCAACTGGGTAAATTCTTAACGCTTCTTGGCAAACTCCGGTGAGATAAGGTAGGAGTGCGATCGCAGTTGGTTCTATCGCACCAATTTCTAGTTCATGAAGTAACTTTTCCCTGACAATCGGCAACCTCGCAACCCAATAAAATGCCCAAACTAAAGCCGAAGTACTAGTTTCATGTCCTACAACCAACATTGTCATTAACTCATCACGCAATTCGATATCTGACATTGCTTGTCCATCATCATAACGAGCAGTCATCAATAAACTGAGAATATCATTGCGATTCTGGTTCTCCGATGCCCGAATTTCTCGAATATGACTATAAATTAAATCATCGGCTTTTTCTAACAGACGTAACAACCGAGTCCAAGGACTCCATGTACCTAAATCTCTTTGCCAAAAGCTAAATAATAAAGCACCAGAAATCAGCGGATGACCAGCTAATTCTAATAAAGCTGTTAATACTTGACGTAGTTCCTCCAAACGCTGTCCTTCATCAAAACCAAAAACTACCCGGAGAATAACCCGCATGGTAATTTCTTGCATGGCATTATGAATATTAAATGATTGCCCATCTTGCCAATTTTTAATAACTTGTTTAGTTATTTCCCCAATCGCATTTCCATAAGATGCGTGCTTATGGAAATGCGATTGGGGAAATAACT
>JANNFJ010001182.1:0-13526 GCA_031379725.1 Calothrix sp. OTE_75_metabat_31 | reverse complement strand
CCAACCCCGCAAAATTAATGACATGAAGCACTAGTGGTCTGTGTCATTAGTTTTGATGGGTTAAGTACTATATAAAGCGAGCTAGAAGCTCGCACTACAGCTACCCATCATGCATTAATGACATAGTAGAGACTTACATGTAACCTCAGAATAATGGTTTCAGTATACTTTTGTAAATTATGTCTTGCCGTATTTGCTAACGTAGTCATACAGGGTAATGAAGCGTGAAGTTGATAGAGATAATTTGTGTAATTTTTCCTTTTCCCTTTTAATAAGCGCATGGCACATTTAAATTTACGTCGTCCCCAAAATATCGACGGCGATTTTTACGTAGATACAAGTTGTATCGATTGCGATACTTGTCGGTGGATGGCACCTGATATATTTATAGAAGATGGCGAACAATCCGCTGTTTACCACCAACCGGAAGATGAAGCTCAAAGAATTGCTGCACTCCAAGCTCTATTATCTTGTCCAACAAGCTCGATTGGTACAGTTGAAAAACCTCAAGACGTTAAAATTGCCCAATTAAGTTTTCCGATTCCTATAGAAGAAAACGTTTATCATTGCGGTTATCATTCGGAAAACTCTTATGGTGCAGCAAGCTACTTTATCCAGTTACCCGAAGGAAATATTTTAGTTGATTCACCTCGGTTTACTGCTGTGTTAGTAAAACGCTTGGAAAAACTGGGGGGTATCAAATATATGTATTTGACACACCGGGATGATGTCGCAGACCATGAAAAGTTTGCCGAACATTTCCATTGCCAGCGGATTCTCCATAGCGACGATATCACGACAAATACTCAAAATGTAGAAATTCAACTAACAGGTTTTGAGACTTTTGAGTTAGCACCCGATTTACTAATTATTCCGGTTCCGGGTCATAGCAAAGGACATACAGTCCTATTGTACAAAAATAAGTTTCTATTTACGGGAGACCATTTAGCTTGGTCTAGCGAACTTCAGCAATTAGTGGCATTTCATGACTACTGCTGGTATTCATACCCCGAACAAATTAAATCGATGCGGAAGTTAGCGAATTATACATTTGAGTGGGTTTTACCCGGTCACGGTCGCAGGTATTATGCTGACGTGAAGACGATGCAGCAGCAAATGCACAAATGTTTGGAGTGGATGGAGTTGGTATAAAAAGGTCAGAATTCAGAATTCAAGAATAAAGTTTTTTTGATTGCGTCATCTGTGGCTGCAAAGACTATAAGCGTATGTTACAGTTCTTACTTTGTCGTTATTTGCGGTGATGGTTGCCGCCACAACATATGTAATTTTACTGCTGGCATCGTTAAATACAACACATCTCCAGGACATAAACAGGTCGTGAGTAAATCCCAACCGTGCATCGTTTTATTACGGGTCTCCAAATATAACGGTACAAAATTTGCTACCACTGCCGCATCTTGGACTTTCATGCAGGCAAAGGGATGAGAAGCAGTAATCAATGTGGCTAATGCGACCCAAAGACTATCCCCAGTGATGCCATTACCAAGGACACGACCCCCTAAAGCAGCAGCGGCAAAGGCTGGTGCCGCAAGTTCTGCTGGACTTAGTACTGCGTCAAAATCGAACACTTGTTGTGCCATCCGGGCAAAGTCGGGGTCGGCATAACGGACAATTATAGGGACTTTGGGGACGATTCCCTTGGCATTGAGGGCAATTTCGAGGTTAGTGGCATCGTTGCCACTGACAGCCAGAAGTGCGGCAGAGTACTCTAAGTTTGCAGCTTGGAGCATTGTCGGAAAGCTGGCATCACCATTAATAATCGGTATTCCTAACCCACGTGCAGTATTAATAAAGCGATTATTACCATCGGGTTCGATGGCAACAACTTCGTGCCCGCTTTCGTGAAGGTGCTGCACTATTTTGATACCAGTGCCACTCAAGCCGCAGACAATATAATGATTGCGGGGAGGAATGCGGGCAGCATCGAGGAATTGTTTAAAGCGAGTCCCCAAAACGAAGTCGTTGAGAAGTGCGTAGAGTAAACCAATTACACCCGCACCAATCAGCATCATGATTATAGTAAATAGTTTGATGCTAGGAGGGGCATTTTCGACAACTTTATCGTTACCCCCAGCACCTGTAATCATGCCGACGGCAAAATATAAGGCATCGATAATCGAAACACTACTGTTGGTGGAAATATAAATAAATGTAGCGAGAAAGATAATTCCTACAAGTGCTGTAGACATTGCCACCAATGGACTAGCATGTTCTTGGAAGCGGCGCAGGTTTGTTAGAGTCTTGAAGAATTTGATAATTAGGGATTTTCGTTTAGAGTGGTGACGGGGTTTGTTGCCAACAATTATGCGATCGCCTTCTCGAAGTCGCTGTCTGCAAAGTACTGCTGATACTAAATCCATATCACCTTCAACAGGCAAATAATAAATTAACATCCGCGAACGGTTTTCCCACAAGTCATCTATTTGACGACCGTGCCAAGGGTGCTTGTTATCAATACACTCCTCATAAATGGGCCAAGTTTGGTCAAATAACTTAATTTGTCCAATTGTCCGACTTCCCAACGCCGCAAAGGCAAAAACTGGTGCTGCTAATCCTGCCACACTCATACTCAGATGGTTGGGCAAAGTTTGGTCTAAGCGATCGCCTAAATTGGTGTTAAAAAATCGATTGATAATGCGAATGTGAGGATTCAACACTCGTGCTTGCATTGTCACTGACAAGTTGATAGCATCATCAGGCCCCGCAATAACTAATGTATCAGCTCGCTCGATCCCTGCTGCAATCAATGTCGCAACTGCATGTAAATTACCAATAACTACGTCTCCTGCGGTTTCACCAGGTAAAGGACGGTGATGAATACCTACCACCAATGCACCCTGTTGACGCAGCAAACGAAATATTTTATATCCAGTACGTCCTAAGCCACAAACAATAATCCGGGGTTTCATGAATTAGCAGCAAGATTAACAAGAAGCTGCGTGTCTTGAATATTAATTAATATTCTTGCCTATATACCGCGATGATAACTGTAACTGAAAATACGTTTGTTTCAAATTAAAAAATTAATTAGTAATTAATTCTTCTTCTCTTCCTCTGTGTTCTCAGTGTCTCTGTGGTCGGTTTCACTCGATAATTAAATATTTTTTCACAAATTTAAGCAGACTTATTAAGCACGATAAGCGGGGAAATAGTTTGATGCTAACAATTCTTTCGATTCTACACACAAATATTTTGCTCTTAATTCGACTAAATCGTAATGTTTTTCAACATCCGTAATTAAACGCAAAGCAAACCATTGATGTCGCTGTCGTGAAAATCCAGATTTGAATTTAAATAAACTATCTTTCGTACCACCGACCCCGCTACCAATGTGCAAAAAATTATTTCCACGTGCTTTTGCCCAGAGTCGAACATCGTGGAGTAATAAATTAAAGGGTGAATATTGTAAAAACTGATTTCGAGTTCCTCCTAAATGCGCTTGAACTATCCCGCAACATTCAAAAAATAGACAAGCTGCGGCAAGTTCATCTTCCAATTCAACAAAACATAAATGTAATTTGTTTGCACCTAGACTTAACAAGTCTATAAAATATTCACTATTAAAATAATATGCTTGCTTGGCTTCAACCCGATGCATTGTCTCCTCATAAATTGCTTTAAATATATCAATATTGTCAGTAACCGACACCATTCGACTAATAAAACCAAGTCTTTTACATTTATTAATCGTACTTTGATGACCTTTACGTGTATGTGCCCAAATTTGCGACTCGGAAAGCCTTAAATCAATTGATACGGTTTCACCTGTTTCTATCAAATTCTCAGATTGAAAAATTTTAGTCGTATTAGTAAATATCGGATGAAGTCGCAAAAATGCAGAACAAACACCCTTTAATTTAAAGATTTGTTGGATTTCGGTAAGTGAATAATTTATGAAAGCTTGATTATTACTTGCAGCTTCACTTAATAAAATTCCTGAATATCCATAAGGTGAAGTAACATCGAATACTTCGGCTTGCTCGAAAATATCATTGCAGGAACGTAATAAGTAAGATACAAAAAAGATATTTTCGCTATCTTGAATTACAACAGCTTCAGCAGTAGTACGAGTTCGTTTTGCTTCTAAATAAACATAATCAGGTAAATGATAAATATCATGTTGCAATTTTCGTAGAGTTTGACTCCACAAAGGATTTTGCCAATCAAGTATTTGAACATTCATAGTAAAGAGAAAGGGCAAGGAGAAAAGGTTAGAATTGAAGAAACCCTTCCTTTTCCATAAACAATTCGATCGTACTGTTTTTTAGTCAAACTAATTATACTACTCTCAATTAAACCTAGTAGTGGAAAATTTATTATGTGTTGTCCGAAATCCCGACCGTAGAGACGTTACATGTAACGTCTCTACGGGAATGGAAAAATCTCCGGTGTCTGTTCTATTTCTCTGTGTTGCGCCAGGTGCTACAACGCGGGGAACCCCATGCCAGCTTGCACCCTGCGGGAAGCAAGCTACAACGGGGGGAACCCCCGCACGCAACTGGCTCCGCAACGCACTGGCTTCTCTGTGTCCTCTGTGGTTCGTCATTCCTGATTTGTTATGGTTAAACTTTCTTAGGACGTAATTTATAAGTATTTACGGTATTAATAATAATACGTCGTAGAAGTTTTAATAGTGATGGGATGGCAATGAATGGTTGTAATAACCCCTTTAGACATTTAAAAAAGTTGTCTTTAGTATTAACAAAATCTCCTTCTTTTTGAAATGCTAAAGCAAGTTGATAATATCGATAAAATATCTCCGATTCAATCAAATTATTATACCGATAATTCAGATATTTATTCAAATAAGGATAACATTTAATAACTTCTTGCAGCTTTTTGATACTCTTCATGCTGCTAAATAACCCATGTTCGTGGACTCGGTAAACTCCCATATTTTGATTGATATACCCAATCTGACCATATTGAGCATTAAAAACATGTAATATCCAATCTCCGCAAATCAAATCGTAATACCAATCGGGGAAATCGCTAAATAATCGGTTGCGATAAAGTGTCGAACAAGTTGGAATAAAGTTAGACTTAAGGAGATGCTTGATTGTGGAAATTGCTTTGGGTTGAAAGTCATTGTATTGAATCGACTCTAAACTACCATTTTCAATAATTTTTACAACATCATGGAAACAAATTACACAATCAGGATGACTATCTAAAAAATCAACTTGCATTTGTAGCTTGTTTGCAGAAGTCCAATAATCGTCACCATCGAGTAAAGCTACATACTCTCCTTGACAAGCTTTGAGAGTCTGTACAAATATCTTTTGTCCGTAACAGCCTAAATTATCGAATGGTAATATTAAGCGGATTTTATCGGGATATTTATGGTAATACTCTTTAACTATATCGCGGGTTCTATCGCTCGAATAATCTTCACCAATAATAATTTCATAGTCGAAATTTACGACTTGCATCAATATACTTTCGATAGCTTGGGCGATATATTTTTCATGGTTGAAGGTAACAAGAGATATGCTGACTTTGATGTTTTTTTCTATCACCTGTAATGCTAGTTGGGACGTAAATTGGTTGAGCATTTTGGTAGAACAATTCCCCTGTAATTTGATGACTTTGTGAAACAACTAACCGCAGAAGCTGACAAATATTGGTAATTTCAGTTGCAGTAACGCTTGTACCTGTGGGTAAAACAAGTACTTTGGATGCGAGAAGATTTGTATTAGGTAAACATAAATCTGTATGTCGATTTTGAGAACGATATGGTTCCATTTGATGACACCCTGGATAAAAGTAACGACGTGCAAGTACGTTTTCTGCCCAAAGGATTTCTTGGATTTTGTTGCGGCTAATTTGGGCTACATCTTCGTCGATTTCCACGACAATATATTGATAGTTAGATTTTTCGGTTTCGTCGTAAGTTACTAGACGAATACCCGGTATATCTGCAAGTTCGTGCTGATAGTATTTATAATTTGTATAGTTTACAGTGATAAATTCTTCGATACTTTCTAGCGATGTTAACCCCATTGCGGCTGAAATCTCAGTCATTTTGGCGTTTGTGCCAACGGATGCTGCACAGTCGTAGTCAACAAAACCGAAATTCTTCATCAACCTGATTTTAGTGGCAAGCTGCGAATTATTGGTTGCGATCGCGCCACCTTCAAAACTGTTACAGAACTTGGTCGCATGGAAGCTAAATACTTCTACATCCCCAAAACCACCAATCATTTTTCCCTGGTACGAACAACCAAAAGCATGTGCCGCATCAAATATCAACTTCAGGTCATGACGATTCGCTATATCCGTCAATGCTTCAACGTCGCATCCACGTCCCCACAAATGTACACCCATAATACCTGTAATCCTGGGTGTAATTAATTTCTCCACAGCACTTGGGTCAATATTGTGGGTGCGGGGATCGATGTCGCAAAAAACCGGAGTGATATTCTGCCACTGCAATGCATGTGCTGTGGCAATAAACGTGAAAGCTGGTACAATCACTTCCCCACTCAGTCCGCAAGCTTTGATGGCAATTTCTAACCCCAGGGTCGCATTGCAAGTTGCAATACAATGCTTCACTCCCAATAAATCCGCAATCCGTTGCTCAAATTCCCTTACAAATTGCCCGCTATTAGAAAACCACTTGCTGTCCAAAATATCGTTGATACGTTCTAGTAAGCGTTTGCGATCGCCTACATTCGGTCGTCCTACGTATAATTTGTTGCCAAAAGTCGGCAATCCACCAAAAATTGCCAGTTCCTCGATATTTCGGTTCATGTAATTAAAAGCACTTTATATAACTAGTTGCTACATTGCCATGACATGCAGTTAAACAAAAATTTTATACTTCTGTTCGCGCTCGTCGCAATATATAGTTGAAGTGATAACTAAAGACAGGAAATACCTCACTTCCAATCTCTATTTTTGATGCTTTATTCAAAAAACAAACCAGTCTTCCGGATGTTTTTTCAGCAATGTCAGCTACACTACCAAAACTACGGTAAGTAGAGACCTACAAGCCGCGTCATCTGATAAACTACATCGCCTTATTAGCGAAAACATTCTATATTTTTTAATTTTTTATAGATGATTCCAACTAAATTCATATACTCAAGTCTATGCCTCTGTCATTAGAGAGAACTTTAGTCAGTAGAAGGGAACTTTCGGGAATAATATAATTCCTACAATATCACAAAGATTACTTAGTAATTAAATTTTTTACTGGTAAAAGTTAATTCGTGGATCTAGATAGTTACACAATCAACATCGATTGAACATGAAGCTTTATTGAAGATAGCAGGCAATTGTTAAGGATGAGTGAAGGAAGTAGGGCAATACTTGAAGGCTAAGGGATTCATGGTCTGGAAAAAAGATTAAAAAGCCCTATACACAAGCATTTTATCTTTTTAACTTTTATTTTTACCTCAATCGGGCTATGTTTTTATCCAGAACTTCGGAAAACCGTAAGCATAAGGTACTAATTATGTACAGTAGTTATCAATCTAATCATATACATTCTTGCTTAATGCTTCAGATGATTCATTTAAACAAAAGTCCTCAAAAACTTGATAGCTTCAACTTTACTTTGGAAAATAGCCTTGATAATATCCCCATTGTTATAAAGAATATTAATTTCATATCTTAATACTGGTGCTATTGCCGATAAATTATCTTGGTAATTCTGGATATACCCGATGGCATCTTCAACATTGGCTATTTGTTGAGATAAACCATGTAAGATAATCACAGTTACCCCTTGAACTTGTCGTGCAAATGAATGTTGCAAAGTATTAATAAAATTATCTATATTCGACCTTTCAATATTAACAAGCTGATTTTTAATATTATTTATTTGCTGTATTGATAAACTATTCCATTGAGATATTTTATTTTCAAAGTTCGTTTCAAGTGTTTTTTCGTCGAAAGATGCATCAATACCGACAGTTGTAAATGCTTGAACTATTTTGTCATACTTTATATAAAGTATTTTAAAACCTTTAGATTCTAATTGGTCGATAGCACCTTGAGTAAAAATACCTGCAAGAACAACTCCTAAGAATGGATTGAGGTGACTATAAGTATCGGCTAAAGGTATCAGCGCACCTTCAATTTCTTGAGCTTTATTGCGTGAATGTTTTGTATAACGTCTCCATGCAGTTTCAATAAAAGCGACTGGAAGTCCACGAATATTTTCTGTTCCCCCTCGTTCCAAAACATAATCAAGGTCATGAAAATTGCCGTATCTATCTTGCCATGTAACTTTCTTACTATTACGTGCTTTCCTTTTTTTCTGATAATCTAAATAAAAACCATGTTCATCAGCAATTTGCTGTAATGTTTCACGAATAAATTCTTGAATCAGATTGCCGATAGTCTGACCCCATTTGTGCGAAAATGATTCTGCCATTGTATATATTTATTGCCTTATCCACGAACCCATAAACAGCCCTCGCACAAGGGTACTTGGTGCTTGCGATTTTTCCATTTTACATTGCGATCGCGTGTCTTTTCAAATTGAAAAGATTTAAATCCTGCTACTAAAGCTAGTTTTCCTAACCATTCAATTACAGGAATATAAATACCATAGGGTGCAGAGTCACCAATGACAAAACAAACTGTAGCGGGACTTATACAAACTCTACGAAGCGATTGCCAAACTTTAGCCATATCTAAAAAGTAGCAAGCAATCATTAAATGATAATTCTTTTTACCACCATGTAACAATCTCTGCTGAGCTAACTGGTTACAAATTTCGATAATTTCTGGTCGAATTGCTTCTAAATCAGAAGATGCTAAAACTTCATCTAAATTTACATTTTTTGATGTTACATGCTGAGAACAGGAACGAATAAGATATTGTCGTACAGCACTTTGTAAATCACCCCATCCTTTAATTTCTCTCATGAAAGACATTTCTAACCTGGTAGCATCAGCATAATCATAATTATTGGCATATGGAGGTGATGTAATTACTAAATTAGCTATGCTATTGGGAATACTAGAACAATTCCTTGCATCTGATTGAATTAATTTAGCTTGAGTATATTTAGCTACAATATTTGTAATTTTCATATCTGCTGCCATAGTTTCTGCCATTAATCCAAAAGCTAACATTGGTTCAAGGGCAGATTTTTTAGTTTTGTTTGGTAAAATATACTGCCAAGGTGCAGTCCCAACATGGGAAACATGACGAAGAACCGCTATTAGGGTTAACCAAGCTAACTCCGATTGAGGAGAATTATCCGCTAGTATTTTCCAAGCATTTTGTAATTTATCCAAATATTCTAATGAGGAGTCACTAAAACATTGACGAATTAGAGGAGGATAATTATCTACAGAGCTTTGTAAAGTTTGAGCAGTTTTAATAATATGACGGATATGCTCTAAATAAGCATTTGCATCAGTTCGATATAATAATTTTGCTTGAGCTATACGAGTAACAAATGGATGAGCTTCCACTCCATAACTTTTCACTCCCATTTTTTCAGCAGCAATTAAAGTTGTACCTGCACCAGCAAAAGGGTCAAATACTGTAATATTTTCTGCTTCTTCTTTTGCTTTACTAATTACAGTTTCTACCCATTGAGCAGAAAATCCGGCACTGTAGCGAAACCAGCGGTGAACTGGTAATTTCATGTTTTCTGTAAAGGTAGAGAAAGTACTAGGTGAGGTGGTTTTTCCCAGTGGTAGTTCTAATTGTATTGTCATCTATAGCTGTCATCATGAAATTTAATTATGACATATGACGGTTAAACCTTTATAAACTTAATCAACCGAGTAGTGTAATCTATTTTATTAATTTTGTTTAGTCGTGAGGGTCAGAATCCGGGTTTCTTTTAGAAACCCGGATTCTAGTCATGAGCAAGAGGGTCGAAATCAATGACATAAAGTATTACACAATAATCATCCACATTGTTGCAGCTAATGCAATCGTTGCTAAATGCTGCCAAATCAAGATTCGCATCGATTGACGTGCAATTTTCTGCGTTAATACTACTGTCAAAAACCCTGCAAAAATCAAAGTTACACCTTGCAAAAACTCAATTACCGCCGGATGTGCAACAAATACTGGTAATGTATCCCCATTCAATCCCAAAGTGGCAAAAGTCACAGGTAGTATGCGTCCACCTTCACCCAAACCCAAACGCAAATAATGTGCTAAGTTACCTCCCAATACTAACGGTAAGTAGCCATATGCCAGTTCGACAAATTTTCGCGGTTTGATGATATTTTTGAATTTATTATTCAACGAGCAAAAAACTTTCATCAATCCTTGTGCGGCAAAAGGTATAGACACAGGAATCAATAAAGCTAATAGCGATAATTCTAAATGCTGCCAAAAATTAGTTAAATCAAAACTTAACCCCAACCAACTTTGAATTTCAGGTAAACGGTGCAAATATACCCCACCCAAAAGTAAAAATAATAAAGCAACTTCGTAACTGTGAGGTACGTGAGTTGTCCACAATTCAATACCTGGAGGACGCAAATTTAATTCAACCGAACGATGGGGACAAGCTTTTAAACAAGTCATACATAAAACGCAGTCGCGGTTATCTTCTAATTGTGCGGGATGCGAATACAAAGGACATCCATTTGTCTCCAATCCTTCCCCTTTTTGCACCCCACCTTTATAACATTGATAGGTAGTACAACTCGCTGAACAAATACCTTGTTGTGCCCGTAATTCAGTCATTGATAACTTAGCAAACAACCCATTCATTCCCCCAATGGGGCAAAGATAGCGACACCAAAACCGTCTTTCAAAAATAGCCGAAAAAATCATTGCTCCCGCAGTAATTAATAACAATAAACATCCCGAAAGATACGCAGTATTTTCTAAATTCCAAAGTTCTTCCCAAAGGAAAATCAGCGTAAATAAACCGAATAGAAACCAACCACCCCATTTCTCGGCTTTTTCACGGGGCCATTTCTTCAATTCTCTAGGGAACAACTTTAATGAGATTTTTTGCGTAATTTCACCATAAATCATAAACGGGCAGAAACTACACCAAATCCGACCCAGAAAAGGAAAGATAAGCAGAGAACCCAGCCACCACCAAGACCAAAATAAGTTGAGGACGAAATTGCTAGAGCGTGTTTGTTCTCCAAAAAACAGCACCCCCACCGCAAGTGCAAATACTACCGTCGTAAAACCGTAGTTAATCTTATCGGGATACCAATCACTGCGAAGAAATTTTCGTAAAAGAGGATATAAATTTAACAAATTCACCCGAAACCGCTTTTTCTTAGCTTCTGCTGACCAAAATATTTCTTCAGTCAGTTCGCTACTATTCCCAGCTTGGACAATTGCCCTCTCCACCAAACTATCCAACTCTTTCAAATTGCCCGGAAAATCATACGACTGCAACCGACGCAACGCTTCGGGTGTTACAAGGGATTTACAAATACCCCTGGCACGACTATACAAACTAATGTAATACTCAACTTGCGCTTTAATATCAGCTTTGCGAACTCGTAGCGGTGGTACTTTGATTATGTATCCCACACCGCGCTCGATTTGCGGTGATGTTTTCTCTGAAACAATTAAGATACGGACATTACTGGGGATAGCTTCTGAAATTTCACTATCACGGGTTACAGGCTTGTATGTGCTATGTAGCAGTAAATTTGCTACTACGGGTACTAACTCCGTCGGTAGTTCCTGGATATTATTTAAAACTAAAGTCCCATTTCGCAAGTATTCTAACAACCCAGGCTTACCACCATATCGCCCAAATAAATCCGCTCCACTAGTTTGCAATAAGCCACAATTAACTTTAATAATAGGTTCGCGGCGATAGGAGGAACTGTAGTGAATCAGCGCGGCAATATTATCTTTTTCTAAACCCGGTTCGCCGAATATCAACGTAGATTTACGGTGATTAGCTGCTTCTCTAATTTGTTCGCGCAGCTTTCTTGCATAGCGACTATTACCAATTATACCCCGTTGCGCCTTAGTAACTAAGTAAGGACGCAATGCCAAAGAACGCTCTTGTTCGTAAGACAAAGCCGAAGCAAGCTGTGCTAATTCATCAGCGAGTAACCGCGAGACGGCTTGAGCAATTTCGGGAAATTTGTGAATAACTTCCTGGAATTTTGCTGCTGGAACAACCCAGAGATGACATTCACTGAGGGTTGTAATTGTATTTTGGGTAGGTTCGTTTAATATTAATTCTTTGAGGTTGATGACAGTACCGGGAAGCAACCCGCAGCATAAAGCTGGTTTGTTGGAATTGGTGCTGTTAGTTTCGATGCGTCCCGATTCGAGGATGTATAGCGAATCAGGTAGAGAACCTTCGCCGATCAGTTGGGTTTTGGCTGGTACGATTTTTTCTTCAATAACTTTGCCTATGGCATTGAGTACTTCAGGCGATAAAATTCCTAAAGCAGTGCGTTCGTGTAACCATATCGCTATATCTGGAGATGTCACGTTGCGTACTCCCATCACTGCGATTCGTATAAGAAAATTATCGCGTGAATTGGTAACGGGTGAGTTTTTTTAACCTGACTTTGACTACAGGAACTACAATCAAAATTAAGAAACAACCCCGAACTAATCATGTTAGAGTACAACCCATTAGCCTGTTATCCCTCATCCGAGGAATTACCCGACTCTGACGAAACGCCTGTGGATAATGAACTGCAAGATTTAATACCAGGGTTACTCAAAGCCGTTTTAGCAATGGCTTGGTCTCAAAGGATGGATTGGTTTTTTGCTGTCGATATGGGTATTTATTTTGACCCACTTTTACCGCCGATAGTACCGGATGGATTTTTGAGCTTAGGTGTCGAAAGAATTATCGACGAGTATTTACGTCGCAGTTATCCGCTTTGGGAAGAAAAAACGCTGCCGATATTAACATTAGAAGTTGTATCTCAAACTTATCGCGGCGAATACTCGACAAAGAAAGAAGAGTATAGAAATTTGGGAATTTTATATTACGTAGTTTATAATCCTCTGCGTCGCCGCAAACCGCGTTTAGAAGTGTATAAATTAGTAAATGGCGAGTATCAAGTATTTACCGAAAATCTCGTTTGGATGCCCGAAATTGGCTTGGGAATTGGTATCGAACGGGGAACCTATCAAGGAATTACACGGGAGTGGATGTATTGGTATAACGAGGCAGGAGTAAGAATTTTAACACCTGAAGAACAGGCTCAACTTGCTCAACAACAGCTACAGCAAGCAGAACAACGCGCTCAAATATTAGCACAAAGATTGCGCGAACTAGGAGTAGATCCAGATAGATAAACATTTATAAATGCTTTAGCTGTGCGATCCATGAGTTTTTCCGACATACCCAATCTCTGGGTTCCCTTAATGCTTTTGAGTTTAATTATCATTGCTGCCATATTTTTCAGCCGCAACTAAAGTTACTAGTTCGTGGTTGGTAGTCCATAGTCCGTGCTTCGTGGTTCGTGGGATCAAGTCCGTAAAAATAATCTCCTTCTTCGTCTTCCCCAAATACTGCCAAAATTGACAATCGCACCGCGTTGCTGGGCTTTCATGATTCGCAGGGCAGCCC
>JANNFJ010001124.1:0-1654 GCA_031379725.1 Calothrix sp. OTE_75_metabat_31 | reverse complement strand
CGATATATCGTGCCCCTACGTATCGTGCCCCTACGGCATATTCGGCACCTCTATTAATTCGCTTTCTATGCCTTTTGGCTGGTTGATAGTGGTTAAATTTTATGGTAATTAAACAGGGTAAAGATTTACTTGTTAGTTTATAGATTTACCACATTAGTTCGGTCGATACGAAGGATTTAGTAGAGTAAACTTGAATACTAAATTATTCATCAACAGTTACAATCAAACAAGAAAGAAGTTGAGGAGCTACCATGCAAGTTCAATACGATTCTGATAAGCGCAAATTGCTATCCTCTGTGTGTCATGGGGCAATATTTTTTAGTACAGCATTCTTGTCGATTGCAGTCCCAATTGCAATTAATATGGTTTCCGACGACCCAGTTGTTAAAAGTAACGCTAAAGAATCGATTAATTTTCACCTGAATGTTTGGTTTTGGGCAACATTAATTGGTATCCCAGCAGGGATTTTATCTTTTATCACCTTTGGTCTGGGTGGGATTCTATTTATTCCTATCGTCGCACTTGGTTTTGCTATCCATTGGGGGTTGACAATTGTGGCATTGCTGCATTGTTTCAGCCAACCTGACGAACCGTTCCGCTATCCGTTTATTTTTAGATTATTTTAGTTACGTTTAAAAATAAATAATTTGGTTGAAAAAGGGGTGTAAGGATACATCCCTTTTTGTATTTTGGGATGGGATGCTTAACGCATTTAAAGACTTAATGCCCCAAAATTGATTCATCAAAACGTGCCTTTAATTGCAGCATATGTGAGAGTAATAACAATTGGCAGAATAATCGGGAGAGCTACAATTAGTCCCGTTTTGCTAATTTTTATTTCTTGCCCATTGACTTTAAAAAATGCAATTAAAGCGGTACTTGCCATCAACAGCCATACACATCCGAAAACGATGAATATAACAAATGCTGAGTCATGCATTGTTTTTGTTTGTTAAGTAACTAATACAGACGACTTGACTAAAATAATAGCAATTCTATTCAGGTATCGTGCATCATACGTTATAGCGTTTCCCAGTTCCATGATAATACTGCAAGGGATACGGGTGTAGAGATGTTACATGTAACGTCTCTACACCCGTTTCACGATTCGCTATTTTCTTAACCGAGCAGTATTGAGTTCCATGAGGTATGGCAATTTTACACTCTTATAAGGGCGCAATGCCTTGCGCCCCTACACATGTACCTCATCGACTTGGGAATTGCTATATGCGATACGCCCTTGGCGTTAAGCTCCGCTTATCGCGTTTCCCTGCATGAGTAGACCCAATACGGTTCGGTTAAAGACGAAAGGGAAAAGGTATAAAGATAAGACTTACATCCGATAATGTTCCTCTATTTTTTGCTTATCCGAACCGTATTGTGAGTAAACCTGGAGCGTTTACAAATCAATTCCCCTTTCTTGGAGTAAAGCACGAAGTGCTTGCAACTCGGATAAAGCTTGCTCGGCACGCTGACGTTCTTGCTCGGCCCGTTGACGTTCTTGTTCTCGTTGTTGGTCTAATTCTAAATATGTCAGAAATTTTTGACCATCGGGACGGTAGATTTCCAATTTCCCATCAGGCAATTCAAAGCGTACACCCAAACGGGGACTCACCCAACCCAGCATTTGCTCAATTTCTGTTAATTCATTCCC
>JANNFJ010001103.1:0-3017 GCA_031379725.1 Calothrix sp. OTE_75_metabat_31 | reverse complement strand
TTGTCAAACAAAAAACTTCCGACACTAACACCTAACAAACGCTCCACCATGAACACTCTCAATTACACTAGCTTGGCATTAGCCCAACTCCAAAAGGCTAGTACATGGACAAAAAAAACACCCCTTTTTATCAAAGGAGATGTGAATAGAATAATATATCGCAATTGCAACTATTTGCTCTTATTTCTTAAAGTAGATAATAAATGAAAGCCAAAGTAACTAGCTCCTGACAATGCTATAAAAAGACTTAAAGCTATGCCAGTAACTGTTGCTGGTGTCCAAAACTTAATGTAATTACAGTATTCTTGAACTTCTTTAGGCGTAGCAGGTGTGTCTAACGCACCTACCCAGTTATTTGACGGGATTTTTCCTGCTGACAATGCCGCCTCGCACGCAGGTTTGACCGCATTTCGCACTGAGATAAATAAGCCAGTACAGGCTACTATCATAGAAACAATTATAATTTGCATTCTTTTAGTAGTCATGAAAATTACCGTTATTGAAGACTTATTTGAATTCGTAATACACATTTAAGTCAATGTCAAATCAAAGAAATAAATCTGTCATTATTAGCCTTTAATTCGAGGCACAATCAGCCTAATTTACCAGAAAACTCAAAACTAATTATTTCTCAAAAAAGATTGAAGACCTTAAAAAGTCAATGGAAAAAGTTGTATCGCTTAATTCACACATAGCTTTTAAAAGGGGTGTACCAATAATGGGGCGAGCTTCGCTTTCCAAAATTAAGGCTTCTACTGGAATGATTTGACCTGCAAAATGCACATCCAAATTAATACTAGCAGCCTCAACCTCAATATTACCAGCCACATTAATGGCATTATCAGGTTTGACAAACTCAGGCTCACCAAGGGCTAAATAAGTTTGGGAATCGATAACTAAAGGTAAATCACAACCTGTATCAATTAGGCAAGTTTTGGATATACTTTTGGAGGCGGCAGCGAGCATTAAATCCAAGTCTAGCTCTGGGTACAGTATTTGAGGTTGATACTGTTTTAACAACTCGGTCGGAAGTCTCACACCATAATCTTGATTTGGTGTCGAGATGGATAGACCCAAAAGTTACCGCCTCACAAGAGGTGGTGTACTTTTCAATTACAAACCCAACCTTGGGTTGACAAATCCGTAATCATCATTAACAACATAGTCAAGGTTTTGTTAATAATATATGCTTAAAGCTTACAAGTACAGAATATATCCGAGCTTAAGTCAACAAGTGTCAATCAACAGACACTTAGGGGCTTGCAGGTGGTTGTATAATTATGGACTTGCCAAAAAGCTGGAAGCTTATACCAAAGACAAAACTATAATTAGCCGTTTTGATTTACAAAGCCAATTACCAACCCTTAAAAAAGGTGATTTTGAGTGGTTAAAAGAGATTAATTCTTTGAGCTTACAAGCAGTCTTGCGTAATCTTGATATAGCTTACACTAGGTTTTTTAGAGAGAAAAAGGGTTTCCCTACCTTCAAATCTAAAAGGTCTAACAGGCAATCATTCCAAGTGGTGCAAAATACCAAAGTTGACTTTGAAACTAACAAAATATCAGTTCCCAAAATTACAGGTATTAAAGCCAAATTACATAGGCAATTTGCGGGTACAATCAAAACCAGTACTATTTCTAAAACCTCTACGGGTCAATACTATATTTCAATCCTTGTTGATACAAAGGAAGTTTTACCTACAAAAAAACCAATAGACGAAAATCAAGCTATTGCTTTTGATTTAGGTATAAAATCCTTTCTTGTAGCTTCCAATAAAGAGAAAATAGAAAACCCTAAATTTCTGAAAAAGTCATTAACCCAACTCAAGCGAGTTCAAAGGTGGCACTCAAGGAAAATTAAGGGTAGTAATAACCGTGCAAAGCATAGAATAAAACTAGCTAATATACATCAAAAAATAACCAATCAACGACTTGATTTTCTACATCAAACAACGGCTCACTACATTAAATCAGACTATATTACTTTTTGTTTTGAAGATTTAGCAGTTAGCAATATGCTTAAAAACCATAAACTGGCTCTTGCTATTAGTGATGTAGGCTGGTCAACTTTCGTAAATCAATTGACTTACAAATCCGACTGGTGCGGTAAAAATATACTTACAATTGGTAGGTTTGAGCCATCGTCAAAGCTCTGTTCTAATTGCGGTCATATCCATAAAGAATTGACCTTGAAAGACAGATTGTTCAAATGCCCTAATTGCAGTTTTGAAATAGATAGAGATTATCAAGCCGCCAAAAACATATTATCATTTGCCTTTGCTAAACAAAACTTAGTCAATGATAAATTAGAAAAGATAGGTAAAAACCTAAATATACGGCAGGAATTGTCGGAATATACGCCTGTGGAGACCTCAGCAATGGCTGTGTCTGTGAAGCAGGAAGCCTCTACTATATTTTCTAAAGAAAATTAGTGGTGGGTAGTTCACCAGTAGTGTCTTTGGTCTTTCGGTCATAAGCTTGGCTTTTATATTGGCTGGGGATAGTTAAACGGGGAATTATGGTTTTTGTCTGCTCAGGAGGATTAATAGTCATAACAATTTTTCCATTTTGTTTAACTTGGTAATGGTTGCCGTTTTCCACTCCAGTAATAATTTGGCTTAACTTGTGACGAAGAGTACTAACATTAGTTACAGTCATATTCAAAAGTGTAACAACCGTGGTTTATTTTGTCAAAATTGATTGTCAGAAGTGCCGAAATCAAAATTTGCTAGTAGCGCCAACAAGCAAATATACAATATTGAAAAGTTATGCCCTTCGCTACGCTCAGGTCAAACTTTGGCTCTGCGAGCGAAAACCCACAACCCAAACCTCCGAAATACCAAAAACCCCAATACAAACCACTGACCAAAGGAAAGCGAAGTAACAAACGTAAATCTCGTAGATTATACGAACTAAGAACTAATCCCAAAATTTACTAACCCCATTCTGCAAAACTCACCAACTACTATCTCCCAAAACTCACAAACCATTTGTTAACTATCACTAATCAAAATTCAC
>JANNFJ010001037.1:0-9037 GCA_031379725.1 Calothrix sp. OTE_75_metabat_31 | reverse complement strand
TAATCAAAAGTTTTTTCAACTCAGCACGCTTGACTTTCAAAGTAGATGTCTTTGGTAATTCCTTCAGCAAATGAACTTTTTGAATACGAAGATGAGAGGGAACTTCTGAAGCACGCTTATTAATTGCGATTTCAATTTCTCGGTGCTTTTGTTGTTGAGAAATATCGCTCTCCAAACCAGCCTCATTTAAAACCACAGCACAATGAATGTCATCACCACCCCCAGTCACTCGTGATATGCCCACAACGGCTAATTCTTTGACTCCAGGTAAACCTTGATAATATTCCTCAACTGCGATAGGAGAAGCTTTTTTTCCTCCTGGAGTGACAATGATTTCTTTGATGCGACCAGTAATTAGTAAGTTTCCCTCCAAGTCAAAACGTCCCAAGTCCCCAGTATGGAACCACCCATCACGAATTACCTCTTGAGTCGCTTCTTGATTGCGAAAGTAACCACGCATCAACGTATTGCCACGCAAACAAATTTCTCCTTCTGCCGATGAAGGGTTTGCTTGGGCAATTCGCACCTCAATACCCCGGAAGGGTTTACCAACATGACCAAGCCGAGAATTTTGTTTATTGTTACAAACTGCAATTCCTGTTTCCGTTAACCCATAAGCCTTGATAATGGTAAAACCAAGTCTTTCTAAACCCCGCTCAACTTTTATTGGTAAAGGTGCTGCACCGCAACAACATATTTTCAAGGAACCGCCAAAAGTTTTATGTACCCGTCGGAAAAATAATAAACCGGGGTTCCAATATGTCGAAGCGCGAATTCTTTCATTCAAATGCCCCAATATATCAAAAGCCAGATATGCTAGCCGCCCTTTTGCTTCGACCTGTTGCTGAATTTCCCTGTAAAATAACTCAAAGAGGCGAGGGACTCCAGGTAAGATGGTTGTTTGAGTTGCTTGCATGGCAGCAATAATTGTGTCTCCTTGCACCACTGACAAAAAAGTAATTGTAGCTCTTGCGAACAGTGGCGCGAGTAGGGCGCTAATCAGCCCTGCTAAATGATTGAGTGGGAGTACGCACAAAACTTGATTATTTCCTTCACTTACTTCAGATACAGTCGCATCCACACAAGAATAAGCGGTATTAATTAGACTGGTATGCTCTAGTAGTACTCCCTTTGGTTGGGCAGTTGTTCCAGAAGTGAATAAAATGGAAGCGATCGCACTATCTGAGTCTGAGGTTGCCGGTATATTTAGATTTACAACGCTTGGGGTTCCCTCAAAAGAAGCGAAATCCCCCTGGATATCGAGAATCGGCAACTCTAGCTTAATATCCAATGCTAGCTTTTCGTACATTCTGCGGGAAACGAGAATCCCACGTGGGTCGGAAATTTTGATTAATTGCACTAATTCAGATACAGTTAAGGTCGGGTCAATTAATACAACAGTAGTTTTGGCAGAAAGTGCAGCTAAATAAGCAATTACCCACTCCGGAGAACTTTCTGCAATTAGAACAACGCGATCGCCTGTTTTTAAACCGCATTCTTCAAGCCGCTTTGCCCCATATTTAAAGTTCTCTACCAACTGTCCATAGGTATAAATATTACTGGAGATACCACCAGAATACATTTGTAGTGCCACATGTCCGGGGTAAAGTGCTGCATTTTTTTCTATAATTTCATGGATTTTAGCAGGTGGTTCATTGCTCAAATACCTTATTTTATTTTTAATATTGATTTCCATTTCGATTACAATACAATTATAATTAATACCAATTTTTTATGAAGCTGCGCTAAATAAAGCTTCAAGAATAAAGCCATGAGAGGTAAGGGAAACAATCACCTCTGGTGCAATAGTCTTCAACACAGAAGTTAATTTTAGAAGTGTTTCTTTTAAAAAAATTGTTCATTTTTGTATTTATTGTTAAGATAGCTTTTATTTTAAGCAGACTTCTTCAGTAAAATTACTGAATTTAGATTCTAAAAATATAATAGTCAATATGCTAAAAGTTAATTTCAGTATTTTCTACATTGACAGATATGTATTATTATTAATTATATTAAGATATCAAAAAAATTTTTTGATACATAGCTATTGCAAAAAAAATCAGGTCAAAATGCTCTCTAAAAGTAATATTAAATCAAATTTAATCATTAACCAGCTAGGTGAAAAAATATTTTCTCTCCTGCATCATGCTAACCTCACATATACTACGTGTTGGGAAGACCCAAGATTAGATCGGGTTGCCTTAGAATTGGAGACAAATGATACAGTTTTGGTTATTACATCTGGAGGTTGTAATGCTCTTGATTACTTACTTGATTCCCCAAAACATATTTATGCGATTGACATAAATTTTTATCAAAGTGCGCTTCTAGAGTTGAAAATTGCAGGGATACGGGAACTAGATTTTAAACAGTTTTTTGAACTTTTTGGTAGAGGCTGTTTGCCTGGTTTCAAACAAATTTATCAAGAGAAACTGAGACGTTGGCTTTCTACTAGTTCTCAGAGGTATTGGGACAGCTATGGTGCGAAATTGTTTGATAGCAAGCGGTCTTTTTACTTTCGCGGTAGCAGTGGATTAAACATAATATTAACAAATTATTTCATCAACAAGATAGCAAAAATTCGCGTTCATATAAATAAGCTATTTGATGCTAAAACACTTGAAGAACAACACGATATTTACAATAAGTACCTGCGTCATACTTTGGGACTCTTTATGCGTCGGTTATTAAGTAATGACTTAGCGCTTTGGATGAATTGTGTTCCCCCTCAACAACGTCAGCAGGTCGAGCAAGACTTTAACTGTAGTATTGGTAAAGTTTATGAACAGTGGATAGAGGAGGTTATGACTCAAGTGCCAATACAGGACAATTATTTTCTCAGGGTTTGTCTTAATGGTGAATACTCTTTATCTTGTTGTCCAGAATATCTTAAGGCTGACAACTTTGAAATTATGCAAGATTTAGTTAACCGAATATCAGTTCATACCAATAGTGTTGAAACCTTTCTTCAGCAAAATGATTGTAGCATTTCCCGCTTTATCCTTCTCGATCATATGGATTGGTTAAGCACTTATCGCTATACTGAGTTGGAGTCTGAATGGCAGGCAATTGTTAATAGAGCAAGTGATAATGCCCGTGTTATCTTTCGCAGTATGTTGTCAAAGGTTGAATATCTTGATTCGATTAATATTCATCTTCAATCACGTCAAGAACAACTTGGTAATCTGTTGACTTATTACCCTAACTTAGCTAAAGAGCTTCACCAAAAAGACCGCGCTCATATATACGGTAGCTTTTATATTGCTGATATCAAAACTACTTAAGAATCAAATAAATAAACAGGTTATAAAAATATAGTGGCACAATATGGAAATACTAAACAATCTAACAAAAGATTTAAAAATTATATATCACCTTATCAAACCAGCCCAAGGTAGTACTCAAAAAGAAAGACTAGAAAGTTTTTATAGCAGACAAGCAGAAGATTATGATGCTTTTCGTAAAAGGCTTTTAAAAGGGCGAGAAGAATTGTTTAAGTCAGTCTCTAAGCATAAAAGTGGTGTCTGGATTGATATGGGTGGTGGCACCGGAGCAAACTTTGAATGTATAAGTCAAGAGCTTGCTAATTTTCTGAAAATTTATATTGTAGACTTGTCTCCTTCACTTTTAACAGTAGCAAGGAAACGAATAGATGATAATAAGTGGCATAATATCGAGACGATTGAAGACTACTCTACTGAGTTTGTTCCTTCTGAAGGCATGGCAGATATAGTGACCTTTTCTTATTCCCTGACAATGATGCAGGACTGGTTTGTAGCGCTCGACCATGCTAAAAAACTTCTTAAACCAGGAGGAATAATTGGTTTAGTCGATTTTTATGTGTCGAGAAAGCATCCGCAACCAGGGTTTCATTCCCATCCTTGGTTAGTTCGCACTTTTTGGCAAACTTGGTTCGCAATGGATAACGTATTTCTCTCTCCAGAACATTTAGCATACCTCCATCATAACTTTGAAAAAGTGAGCTTGATAGAGGATATGGCTACACTTCCTTTCCCACCTATGTTTAAAGCACCTTATTACCTTTTTATTGGTCGTAAAGCCCTTTAACTGTATAAAAGATTTGAAATAGACTTTAAGTAGGTGGTGAAAAAATCATTGCTACAGCGGTTCCTGCTGTTATGGAGTAAAGTCTTTTCCACGCTGCGATCGCGTTTTAAATGCCTACCTGCTTAGTTTCTATAATTGGTAGAAAGTTTTTTATTTGTAATTTACAGGAGATGGTAATGAATTTAGATTCTGAGTGTCAACAAGACAATAATAATTATAATATTAATTCCCAATCAGAAACTAAGACTCCGAGTATAAGTGAATACAATCAGCTTTTGAATAATTGGAATTCGCTTTTAGAAGATTTTTTGAAGTATCATCAAAATCCTCTAAATACATTTTTACATTTAATTAGTACACCAATGGGACTTTTGGGAATTTTGGCATTAGCACAACATGCTTCAGCCTATGCATCAATCGCACTTTGCTTTATTTATGCTTTATCACTTTTTGGTAGATTGCCCTATTGGTTATGGGCAGTAACAATCGTTGTACTTTCAAATTTGACTTGGTTAGCGATTTTGATAAGTCCAAGTATTTTAGTTAGTTTTATTATCTTGCCATCTGCTTACATTTTACAAGACATCGCCCATTGGGTGACTGGTGAAAAAACATACGAGAGTAGTTACAGCAAGCAACAGAATTGGTTATCACAATGGGTAAAACATACTTATTATTTGTTACCCCTAGTGCTAGCATCGGTTGTTCACAATAATATATTTATTTGGCGATGGTTTGTGGCTCAGGATACTGTCATAAATACAAAGCTTCAGTCGGAACAAGATATACAAGATTTAGCAAGGCTTAAAACCTGGATTGAAGGAGAAAAGCCCAGCGAAATCCACACAAGCCACTGGTGGAGGAATGACCTTATTGAGACTATTCAAAAGTCCTTTGATAACATTGCGTATTCATCTACTATCCAAGCAATGTTTCGCAAAATCTATCCTTCAAATATTTATACGGTTGAGGTAATTGACGGTATGAACGAAGTATATGTTACCGCACCTCATCGAGATATCATATCTTCCGACAATGTTTTTTATCTCTCACATACTGATGCCCCATTTCTATCGATTTTCCCGTTGGCAACCGTGTTTCGCTGTATGGTTGCGGTGAATTCAAATGATTGGGTTCATACCCACTTCCCAATGAGAGGTACAAGTTTTGAAGATCCTAACCCTTATACACTGACTACTGGAGATGTCATTGCTTTCGACTATATTCATGAATTACATTACATTACTGCAACACCAGATGAATTAAGACAAAACTTGCGATTCAATCTCAAAATTCATTACTTGGTGTATCCAACCTTATTACGTCCGTATGGGAAGTTTTTGGGCTATTTAGCTAACTGGTATAACCAACAGGGTCGCAATGCTTTTGTGATGACCCTGGCACCTAAAAGTCCTTTATCGAAAATGTTAGCTGGGTTACTCTTAATATGGACTAAAACGGTTGATGTAATCGTTCGCTATGTTGGAACGCTTAATATAACCTATGTAATCATCCTCACCGCGATTGCTATCTTATTTAAGAACAATACAATTTTTTTGGCGGGGACAAGCTTTATACACTACTTCATCTATATAGCTACGTACTACTATCGTCAAAATATTTCCTATGGCACTTTTGTCCGCAATGCAGTTTTTTTTAAATCGATATCAATGCTTCAACTTGTCTTTTGGTATTTCTACTTTTTCGAGTTTAATTTTCTATCTCTGCTCTCTGTTTCCATCTCTATATTTGGTTTTTCCATAGCTGTTTTAGCCTATAACTCACTCGGTCATGTTCGCAGTTACTTTGGTGTTGAACTTGGTAAAATCTCCTCTGAGAGAATTAATTCCTTTCCTTACAATGTTATTCCTCATCCAATGATTATAGGAAATATTATCAGTTTACTAGGGCTATATTTACTAGAGCCATTTCGTGTCGCTCTATCATGGTTAGTACCTGCACATATTGCTTTCTATACAATTCACCTAATTCAAGAAATATTAGACCTACATGACAGTAGCGACCATTAATTGAATTTTTTTCAGAACTAGATGCCAACTTTGATTCTAATCTGGTTTGGACAAGTTATCAGAAAACTGGGTTTAAAACCCGTCCTTCGATTCTCTGCGTCTGGAGTACTCTATTCTTCTGCAGAAATCCGGTTTAATTTTTTAAAAGATACGTAGATAACTATTAACCTAATGTAAAGACGCGATATATCGCGTCTCTATACTTCTATGAGACCTACTAATAATCCTTAACACCAACCGTATTGGGCTATATGATTTTTGCGTAAGTCATAACAATATCAAATTGAATATTATTAATATTTTGAATAATTCTTGATAATTTATTTAGGCATCGGCAACAAAAAGATAATTTAATTGTTTACTAATAGTTACTTCTGCTTTGATTAATCGTAGGTAAACTTTTCCATTGCCATCATAAGTTGTAATATTGGCAATTAACTTTGCATCATTGCTAAACTTTACATCCATAGAAATATAATATTTTTTATCAAACTCCATAGTTTTAAATTGCTCACCTTTAAAGCAATGTAACGGTAAGCTAGCTGCTTGGTAAAAGTGCCTTGCCCAAATCACCATGCATTGAAATTGCATATCAGCGATATAAGGATTAAATGTTAGTGCCAAAAATTGTCCCTGCTGCTTTTCATTTAGGGCAGGTAAAACACATTCTATCGTTACATTTTCTTTAGCAATATTTAAAATTCGTTTTATCCCTTGAAAGCTAGAGCCATGAAATAGCGTTCCATCTTGATAAGGTGAAATATCGATAATTGAGCAACCTGATGTAATATCGAGGTTTTGATTAATTGGGTTAGATGGAAATTGTACTAGAAGTTTGATTTTAGTAGTGTAATGATAGCGGATTTTTTTTGTGGCTGTTTCGCTCCAAATAGTTGCGGATAATTCGATTGCGTTGGATTGTAATTTATTAATTTCTTGCAAGTCGATAATGTATTCACTGGCAAGAGTTTCATCAAAGACAATCCCTTTGAGAACTTTATAGTTTTCGCAGCTAAAAAACTTATAACCAGGATATAGCTGCTCGCTAACATTAGCTATCCAAGCGACAGCACAGGTGGCAGGTAAGACTGGATTTCCCCCAATTACGTGGTCATTTAAAAACGGATTAGCTTGGAGAGTTAAACTACGATGAATACGATAAGTTTTTAGCTCTGAATCTAAATTTGCCGTGAGGGTTGCAAGGGAACCACCGACTAAAATTTGTGCAGTATCTTGTTTCCCTGCTGTTAACTCATCAACCAGTATTTGTGTTCCAACTTCGGTGGGGATAACTTCGATATTGCGTTGGGCAAAAATCTGTTTTAACTCTGGTGTCACCATTCCTCCATCCCAAGGTCCCCAATTAAAAGCAGCTACATGGCATTTAGGATAACGATGTTGGAAAAAATGGGCAAATTTATTGAGAATTTCGTTAGCTAGAGCATAATCCGATTGACCGATATTCCCATAAAATCCAGCAGCAGAGGAAAACAAAATTAAATGCTGGAGTTGATTGGGGTTGACACAATCAAGTAAACTTTCCAAACCTTTGATTTTGGCAGCATAAACAGCTTCAAAATCCTGTTCTGATTTCTTCTCAATTAATTTATCGGCTAAATTACCAGCACCATGAATTATTCCTGTAATTGCACCGAATTTCTCAACTACGGATGTTAGTTTTTCCTTTAATACTGAGGAGTCGGTAACATCAGCACTGATATACTCTACTTTTCCACCGATTTGAGTTATCTTTTGCAGAGTTTCTGTAATTTCTCGCTGGGATAAAATTGCTTTGAGTTGTTTTTGTACCTTTGCTGGTGTAGGTTTTTCTCCTGTGGTCGCAATATCTGTAATAATCCGCTTTTTCAATTTTGCTTCATCAATACAGTTTTTTGCCCATATTGGCTCATCGACAAGTTGCGATCGCCCAATTAAGATAAACTTACATTTGGCTTGCTGCGCTAACTTGATAACGCATTGGGCAGTAATCCCTTTCGCACCACCACTGACGAGAAAAACTGAATCGGGAGTAATCTGAGTGTTGTTACGATTAGATTCTGCGATGACAGCAGATTTTTCAGCAACTAGAGTATTCCGTCCTTCTAAAGTGTAACCAACTTCGGTAATTAAGCGATTGGGGTCATGGAGTTCGGCTATGATATTTTCTGTTGCTTTGTCCTCATCCATTTCTGGATGCAAATCTACAGCACGACAGAATACAGGTTCCCATTCGAGATTTAAGGTTTTAGTCAAACCAAATAAACCGCCGCTAATCACACTAGAATTTATAATGCGATCGCTTTGTCCTAAACCAAATTTTCCATCTAAACGAGTCACAGTCAAGAAACAACTGCGTCCCTGTAATGCAGCTTCATTGAAGGATTTTTTGAGATATTTTGCCATCAAGAAGACATGCTTGAGAATGGCTTTTTCGGATATGCTACTGAGAATACGATCGGGATTTGGTTGAGTTAAGGGGTTGAGATGGATAAATGCACCAATAGAACCGTATTTATTAGCGATCGCATTTAGTTGTTGTTGTAAATTTTCCTCGCTCATATCTGCTAACACTACCCTGTGAATTTCTGCGGGTAGAGATTGAGTACACTTAACAACCGATTCCGGGAACCTTAATATAACTACTTTCCACCCCCGTGCAGAAAGAAAGTTGGCTAATTTAAGACTAATATGGCTGCCGTCATCCGTAATTACACAGGTATAATTTTCGGGTAAGCTGAATTCCATAAAATCTGGTGGACTCAAGTATTTGAGTTTCGCTCGACTGCGTTGAATATTTTGATATCGATTTGAATTCTCCTCTTTCCCTGCATAATTTGCTTCTTCGAGCGAATGGGAAAGAGGTTGAGGGGTTAGTTCATTTACTTTTTTTTTACCGCTACTAATTCCTTTCCCATGTGTTCGACGATTTCAGCCAAGGT
>JANNFJ010001016.1:0-10952 GCA_031379725.1 Calothrix sp. OTE_75_metabat_31 | reverse complement strand
GCCTCATCGTAAGCTGAAACTACTCCCCCAGCTTCGCGCACCAGTATAATACCCGCGACTATATCCCAAGGCGAAAGCCCGCGTTCCCAGTAACCATCGACACGCCCGCAAGCAACATGGGCTAAATCCAACGATGCCGACCCACTACGCCGCACACCTTGGGTAAGGTGCGTAAGATGACAAAATTCTGCGTAGTTATTATCAGTAGTTTCGCGGCGGTCGTAAGCAAACCCAGTTACTAACAAGCTACTACTTAACTCCGCAGTATTAGAAACATGAATCGGGCGACGGTTGCGAGTAGCACCACAAAGGGCAGCAGCGCGAAATAATTCATTATGGAAAGGGTCGTAAATCACCCCTACTTGGGGTATGCCATCAATTAATAACCCGATAGAAACTGCAAAAACAGGGTATTGGTGGGCAAAGTTAGTTGTACCGTCGAGGGGGTCAATTGCCCAGAGATATTTGTTTTCTCGATTACCATGTTGCCCAGATTCTTCCGAGAGAATGGCATGTTCGGGAAGATGCCGTCCGAAATGAGCGAGAATTACTGTCTCGGCAGCTTTATCAGCAGCCGTAACTAAATCACCAGGACGACCTTTTTCGACAATCGAATCTTCGAGTTTACCCAAGTAGCCTAGAAGTACAGCACCCGCAGCTAAAGCCGCTTCGGTCGCAATATCGAGAAAAGTTTGAAGTTGTTGGGGCATAGGGAGGTTTTAGGAGATAGAGCAATCCTAAACCATTCGTGGGGCAGAAGATCCCCAACTTTTTTAAAAAGTCGGGGATCTGGTTTTTCCCAAATCCATCACCGATTTGCACGCCGAAATTCGCTTGGAGATTGACGCATGGGTTTTTCACTATCCCAGATACCTTGCCCCATGAGTCGCGCCCATTGTTGGGCACGTTCGAGTTTAAGATCGTATTTATGGTTAGGCGATCGCGCAACAAATAAACCGTACCCATCTTTAACCAGTTGTTCGTTCAACAAAACTCCATCTTTCCACACATAAGCTAATGTTCGACCAGTTTTATCTTTAGCTTCGATATCAAACTCCAGCATTATCGGTTGGTCGGCAATTAAAGTCTCTAAAAGTTCTTTTGATTTATCTCCCCAAGGACGCTGACGCAAATCGGGTGCATCAACTCCAACTAGACGCACCTGAGAAACCAAGTTAGGCTGGTCTCCCATTCCCAGGATTTCAAAAGATTGTCCGCTAACTACCCTTACAACTTTTACCTGTATCTGTGATGTATTTTCCGTCTTTTTTTGAGATTGACAACCTATAAGTAAAATTAAAAGGCAGATGATTATAATATTTTTCTTCATTTGTCAAGATTAATTTGTTATTCGTTAAAAATTATTGGTCATTTGCCGAAAGTCAATTTTACAGCTATCCAAAAACAACTGACCAATGACAACTGACCCAATACTGCAAGGGATAGCAAATTGCGAAGCCTGAAACTCCTGTAGAGACGTTACATGTAACGTCTCTACAGAAGTTAACCGAGTATTGACAACTGACCAATGACAATTAATCTTCTTCTAAAGGCAAACCTGCACGAACTTTACCTTTAGCGAAAAAGCGTCCAAATTGAAGTTCGTAAACTTCGTCCTCGTCTTGGGTTTCGACTTCCAAATCTGACCTAGCATAGCTAACACACAACAAAGCGTACCCTTTCTGCCGTAATTCGGGTGAAAGTCCAATTGCCTCTGGTTGGTAAATATCTCCCGATAAAACCCGCACTGCACAAGTTGTACAAGCACCATTGCGGCAAGAGAACGGTAGTTCTGTACCTTGATTTTCGGCACTTTGGAGGATGTAGCGGTCATCGGGGACTTGAAGGGAGTAACTAATGTTTTTGGCGCGATCGCGTACTTTAATAGTGTATGTCCGAGACATTTTTAGTTTATTTTTGGATTTCCACCAAAATGGGATTGCGGTTTTCTTAATTCAATTGTAGAATAATACCTTGTGGCATCTGGAGAGATGGCCGAGTGGTTTAAGGCGCAGACCTGGAAAGTCTGTTTAGGGAAACTTAACGAGGGTTCGAATCCCTCTCTCTCCGTTTTTAAAGAAAATACTTAACTTGCGTTTGTTAAAGAATAGGTATTGTTTGAGTGATAATATTTTTTGGTTTTGTTCCCAAAATACCCTTGACTATAGGGAATGTCCATGCGATTATCGCACTCGTTATTACCTATCTAAGTAAGTCAATAACGTTGGGTTTCGCTTACGCTACAGCTACCGAATATTATTGAACCCTTCAAAATTAATGACATGGAGTACTAGTAGTCTGTGTCATTAATTATGATGGTATATATTGTTATCCGTAGGTTAGGCGTCCCGCCTGACCGGACTGCACAGGCGAGACGCCTATGCTACGACCCCTCAAAATTAATGACACAGACCGCTAGTCAAAGGTTGTATCCTTAATTTAAGGTATAAAATTAGACTATTGACAGCAGAAGTTACCAACCTTTTGCAATCTTAACAACTTACAAATAAAATACTTTTGGATGACTTAAACTTAGTTACAACAGCAGGAGGAGTAAGTATTAATACCAAAGAAAGCCAATATTTACATAATTCTTTAGAGTGTTACGAACACTTTATCAACAAATTAATTGTTTTTTTAAAATCGGCTCAGAATGAATCGACTATTGATGATATCACCATTCTTAATATTATTAAAGATTCATCAGCCGTTGATTGCGTCACCATACTTTGTAAGGACAATCAAAAAAAATGGAATATTAAATTACACAGCGATTTAAATGAAAATTTCCAGAAAAAAAGATACTTAGAATTAATCTCAAATTTTTCTCAAATTGATTATGAGTCGAGTTTTAATCAAGAATATCATGGTATTTATCGAATTTATCAAGATACTCAAGGTCACTCCAAAGCTGCCGTAATTGTAGCATTAGAAGAATTAGGACTACCTGAAGTAATGGTAATTTCAGGTTTAGAAGTCGATTCATATTTATTAACTGACATTTATGGAAAAATTGTATCTAGCTTTTACCAAGCCAGCCAAACAAAATTACTTCATCCAGAATTAATCGAAGCAGCAATACTCGATGATTTAAAGTGCAATTTTGGGTTTATATCCTCAGCACTCTACCAGCGTAGATTAGAATTATTTTGCCAACGACTAAAGCAAATGGTCGTTTATTACGAACCAGTCTTACATCTAGAACCTGACGATTTATTTATTAGTGGTTGGGAAGCTTTAGCACGTAATCCAGAAAGCTTTAGAGTTCCTTCGGACTTATTCACTTGTGCCGAATTATGGGGTTCTCGGTTTATAATCGAACTCGACCAGCATTTTCTGCGTGTAGCTTGCGACAGTTACCGTCATGCACGTAGAATTAAACAAAGACGTGCAAGCGACATAGTACCTCTTTCGGTTAATGTTTATCCTGAATCATTAATGCGAGCATCGTATTTTGAAACGATACAGGAAATATTAAAAGAGCAAATTATCTCACCGCGAAATTTAATACTAGAAATATCCGAAAAATCGGAATTACCGCACTTCCATAACGGTATTCCGCTCAAAAATCCATTACAATCGTTTAAAAATCGTCTAGTTGAATACGTAAGTCAACTTAAAATTCGCTTTGCCATTGACGATTTTGGTGTTGGTTATGCTTCAGTATCGCGGTTAGCTGGTTTAAATCCGTCACACGTCAAAATCGACCGCGAACTCTTACAACACGATTCCAGCCATATTATAATTCGTTTTGTCCACGAACTGGTGGGAGCCAATAATTTAAACCCCGCGAAAGTCATAGTCGAAGGAATCGACGAGACAGTTTCAATTAGTTTGCGGACATTAAAAGAAATCGGTGTAAGTTATGTCCAAGGACATATAGTGGGTAAACCCGAACCTGAAGTTTATCGTCTCAGTCAGGACAAATACGCTGAGTTAAAAAAACGACTATTACATTGAAACTATTTCTTCTCCTCTTCTTTTCATTCTCCGTGCCCTCCGTGCCTAATAAGGTTCATTCAATAATTTCCAGGGTTATTTAAAATATATTTAAAGATATCTCCAAAATTATTGCGATGATGCCTGAACGTAGAACTTTATTCAAATCGGACATTCATCTTTCGTACCTAGAATGGAATCAAGGACAAGAACCATTACTGCTTTTGCATGGAATGGCTGACCATGCGATGGTTTGGTTGAACTTGGGAAACTATCTAGTACCGAATTATCACATTATTGCACCCGACATGAGAGGTCATGGAGACAGCAGTAAACCTTTAAATGACTATAGTTTTGCCAGTGTAATTGCTGACCTAGAAGCTTTAATGGATAGTAATGGTTGGTCGTCTGCTCACATTATCGCGCATTCGTGGTCGGGTAAGCTTGCAACTATTTGGGCAAGACAAAACCCTCAACGGTTGCGAAGCATCATATTAGTAGACCCAATTTTTATTTGGAAAATACCTAGTATATTTAAATTAACTTTTCCCTTTTTATACAAAGTTTTACCGTTTCTTCAGGGGATGGGGCCTTTTGCTAGTTACGAAGCTGCCGAACAAAAAGCCCGTGAATTGAATCAGTATAAAGGATGGACACCTTTTCAAGAGCAAGTATTTACAGGTGGAATCGAACAAAAATCGAATGGACTGTGGGGAAGCAAATTTACTATTTCTGCACGAGACGGCATTTTTGAAGAGGTTATGCGGGTTCCAGGTTTAGCTAGTCCAATTTATACACCTTGTTTGTTTATTCAACCTCAAAGGGGTGTGAATCGACAAGAATGGCAACTCAAACCTTATAGAGGATACATCAAAAATCTGCGCGTTTGTCGATTACCCGGCAATCATTGGGCTTTTTTGACTCAACCTGATGAATTTAATTGTGCTGTTGAGACTTTTTTAAATGAGCAAAAGTAAATAAATGCTATATTGCCCAAACAAACGACTTTTGGGAAGCAGTATACCAAGGGAGAAGAGAGGGGGAAATGTTTGATATTCTAACTTCTAGGTTTCATTGAGATAAAAAACCAGTTAGTAGTAAGGGGAGGAGGATGATTATCCCGATAATAAACAAAAGGGTCGCAGGGTCGATATCAATGGCATTTTTGTCAGTTTTTTGGGGTTTAGGCATGGTATTATTGCTCGACAATAGAGTATATATACTTATGATAAAAGATATTTAGCTAGTAATGTCATTAATTTTGATGGGTAGTGCGTAGGCTTTTGCCAGCCTACGCACTACAATTACCCATCAAAAGTTCTAATAGGTTCAAAGAATCCGAGTAACTTCTGCGAAACCCGGATTCTAGTCTTCTCGAAAGGATCAAAATTAATAATATAAACCATTACATTTCTGGACTGCGTTCGATGGTTAACTTGCCTGTTATCATATATATTTAATAATACCTGATGAATGATTTAAATTATGTATGTGAAAATCTGCTAGATAATGCAGATTTAGATGTATATCTAGATGGGATTACAGCAACAATTAAATTATGTTTTACTGTTGGTGGCTCGCTTGAAGAAGTAACTTTTGAATGCAGTAACTTTCATATATTTAAAATGGTCAAACCACCAGATTATGACCAAGCTTTATTTGTTGGGGAAACTAAAGTAACTACAATCGAAGAACCAGCGGAAATTCAACGATGGCTAGGTAGCGAAGGTTGGACTTGGGAAAATGCAGCCCTACAGGAAAGACTCTATTTAATAGAAACACTTGGAGAAGTTGAAATATTGATTCTTTGCGAAAAATTTTCTTGGGATATTAAATTGAAACAATTAGAGAAAAGTATTTAGTAAATACTTACTATAGCGGTTTTCCTTGTGCGACACATTAGGTAGGGCGCAATGCCTTGCGCCCCTACAATGCTAACTTTATATGATGTACTTTATTTAACTACAATCTGCTGTATGTCGATTCAAGTTTATGGAATTCCTAACTGTGGAACTTGTAAAAAAGCTACTCAGTGGTTACAAACAAACGGTGTAGATTACGAATTTATTGACACCAAGCAAAATCCACCTTCGCAGCAAACAATTCTTAGCTGGGTAAAGTCTCTTGGTTCGCAATCGATGCGAAACACCTCCGGTCAATCATACCGTGCTTTGGGCGATGAAAAAAAGGACTGGAGCGATGAGCAGTGGATTAAAGCATTTGCGGAAGATGTGATGCTGCTAAAACGTCCTTTGTTTGTGAAGGATGGGACAGCAGTGTTAGCTGGGTTTAGAGATAAGGACGAAGTGAGCAAAAAATTAGGGATTTAAACCGAATACAGCCAACAGTCTGAATGTGGCACAATCATAAAAGTGTTTACCGTAATCCTGGTTCGATGACTCCAACCAATCAATCTCTCGATATCACCCTTCAACACCTGCGGGAAGTACGTCGTTTAATGCTACGCTTGCATAAAGCATTGCTAGACTCGGAACGCACGCAATACGAACAAATATACGGACGTATCGAATCGAACGGCGAGTTTTTAGGGCTGGTTATTGGCCATGAGTGGTTTAATTGGCTACATCCGATTTCGCAATTGATAGTCCAAATGGATGAAGTAATTTTCTCCAAAGAGCCTATAACATTAGAGCAAGTTAATACTCTTTTAGAGTCAGCACAAAAGTTACTTCAGCCAAATAATGAAGGTACAACCCTAGAACAGCGATATTTCCATGCTATCCAGCGTGACCCGAATATTACTTTAATGCATGTCGAATTATCGAAGCAACTCAATAGCGATACGCCGGAGGCGTAACCAATGGGTATCGCACCTAAATAACTTGCAAAAATTATTCTTCTGGATAGATGTCTTTTCTTGAAATGCTATCTTCAATCTAGAAAGATTTTGTTACCTCATAATCCCTAATTATGAGGACTTATGTAAGTTGGTATTTACGAGAATATCTCTGTATTTACACTGCAACAATGATAAATGTGATTTAAATTACCAAGTATAATTGCTTGTAAACTCTTAAAATATTAAGTTATGGCACAAATATCATAATTAACCAGTATATTCATGATTTTCTCGGACATGCTTTATGGCAATGAGTTTCTATAATAGTTAGAACAAATCGGAAAAATCCACGAGGCAATAAATGAAATTTAGAAATATCTCGCTGTTGGCTGCCCTAGCTTTGAGTTTAACAGCAGTTCCCCACGCAGCGATCGCAAAACCCACTCAATCGGTTGCCCAAAACCAACAAACACCACGAGATGTGGCAGCACCCCCACAAATCAAGCTATCAGCAAACCAAAAGTCAAAAATCGACCAAATTCGGACTAATGTACGTTCCCAAATTGAAAAGGTTTTGACAGACTCACAACGCAAACAAGTCCAAGCTGGTTTAAAAGCAGGTCAACCCCCAAGACAAGTTTTCTCATCTCTCAAATTTACACCGCAGCAACAGCAAGACTTGCGTCAAATTATGGCAAATTCACAGCAACAGATAGAAGGTGTTTTGACCGCCCAACAGAAGCAGGAAATTATCAAGTATCAGCAAAGCCGTCAAAATGCTCGTCCATCGGGTCAGCAACCTAGATAAATTTTAGCTCTAGTGCTTCATGTCATAAGTTTTGAGGGTATATATTGTTGTTCGTAGGTTAGGCGTCCCGCCTGACCGGACTGCACAGGCGAGATGCCTAACCTACGACCCCCCAGAATTAGTGACATGGACTACTAGGGTGTAGGGATGCAACTTCCTACCCCTAATCCCTATTCCCTATTTCTCTAATATGTCCAAAGAATTTACGATTGGTAGCAAAGTATCCGTCGTGGCATTACCGCCATATGTGAAAACAGCAGACCCCATGCCGATGCTGCGCCCTCCCGATGTTATCCAACTAGGCGAGCAAGGTATTGTAATTGACCGTCGTCCCGGCGGATACTGGGGTGTACGCTTTACACATGGGGCATTTTTAATTGATAGTCAGTACATCGATTCAGTAGATACTGTGGGAGAAAGTACTGAAGACTCAATTCTTAACCCCTGACCCTAGTACTCTAAAATTACTTATTCTTTGTGTTCTTTGTGTCCTAAGCCCTAGCCCTGAAAGGGCGGCTACGCCAACGGGCTGGCTTGGCCTACGTGGTTCAAAAAGATTTTTTATGTTGAACCACAAAAAACACAAAGGTAAGAGAAAAATTCTACACCTTAACAAGTTACCCCTAACCCCTAACTTTTATACAACCAAAATTGTAAACTTATATAAAGATGTAATTTTGGTTAGTATAAATGATTTCTCGTCGTAATTTTCTAAGCATAGTACTAGTTTGCTGTTTAACCTTTTTCGGATGGTTAAACTTTGCCCCTGCATCCTACGCAATGGGTGGAAAACTGCCTGCAATTAACCAACCCGCACCTGATTTTAGCTTGCCGACTAATACAGGTAATGGCAAAATGTCGCTTTCCGATTTACGTGGTAAGTGGGTAGTACTTTATTTCTATCCAAAAGACTTTACTTCTGGTTGCACTATCGAAGCACGACGTTTTCAACAAGATTTACCAAAATATCTTGACAAAAATACTCAAATCATCGGGGTGAGTGCTGACGATGTGGATTCACATGCAGAATTTTGCGATTCGGAAGGGTTAAAATTTCCCCTACTTGCCGATACTACAGGTGCAGTTAGTAAAGCTTACGGTTCGTGGATGAGCTTTATCTCAGTACGTCATACTTTTATTATTGACCCACAAGGTAATCTGCGGGAGACTTTTGTTAAAGTTAATCCTAGTATCCACAGTCAAGAAGTGTTAGCACGACTTAATGACTTGCAGCAAGCTGGCTAGTGTTTCATGTCATTAATTCTGACGGGTAGTGCTTCGGCTTGCGCCAGCCCGCAGGGCTTACATCTTGCTCGCTTCATATCATACGCGAGCAAGATGCTCGCACTAGGAACATGCATAAACTTTAAATTTGGTAGGGTGCGTTAGCAAAGCGTAACGCACCATCTCAGATTTTCGGTAAGGCAAAATATAAGAAAAGGCAGGCAAGATGCCTACCTGACGAGATTTTGACACAATTAATACGCAGGTACTGAGGAGTCTATTTCTTGACTCCATGCCAAAATACCACCTTTGACATTAGTTCCTTCAATCCCTGCATCTTTGAGGACACCGAGAGCTTTTGCCGAACGCATCCCCGATTTACAATGGACAATTAAACGATGTCCATTGAGTAATTCCTTGACTTTGGTGACACCGCTACCACTTTCGATATCAGATAACGGCACCAAAACGGAACCAGAAATCTTGGCAATTTCGTATTCGTGGGGGTTACGGACATCTAGCAGAATATAATCATTCGCACCGCTATCGAGTACTTGCTTCAATTCCTGCACGGTCATTTCTTGCATATCCATCTGCTGTTTTGCCTCCTCTGCTTGCGCTTGGGGAATACCACAGAATTGTTCGTAGTCGATTAATTTTTCAATTACCGGACGCACGGGGTTAGGACGCAGTTTTAATTCCCGGAATTTCATGTCTAAGGCATTGTACAGCAATAAGCGTCCGCTTAATGTTTCGCCTTTACCCAAAATAATTTTAATCGTTTCTGTGGCTTGGATACCGCCGATAATACCGCACAATACACCCAACACACCACCTTCCGCACAGGAAGGAACCATTCCCGGTGGTGGTGGTTCGGGGTACAAGTCGCGGTAATTGGGTCCACCTTCGTAGTTAAATACCGTTGCTTGTCCTTCAAAACGGAATATGGAACCGTAAACGTTAGGTTTTCCCAACAGCACGCAAGCGTCATTTGTCAAGTAGCGCGTGGGAAAATTATCAGTTCCATCGACAATGACATCATAAGGTTTCATGATGTCGAGGGCATTCTCTGAAGAAATGCGGGTTTCGTATAAATCAACCTGACAAAATGGGTTGATTTCGAGAATGCGGTGTTTTGCCGATTCAATTTTGGGTTTACCGACCCAGGATGTACCGTGAATTACCTGACGTTGCAGGTTAGAAAAATCGACGATATCGAAATCAACAATCCCGATACGTCCAATACCTGCTGCTGCAAGATATAACAACAATGGGGAACCGAGTCCACCCGTACCAATACATAGTACACTAGCAGCCTTAAGTCGCTTTTGCCCCTCCAGTCCGACTTCTGGCAAAATCAGGTGACGGGAATAGCGTTCGTAATCGTCCTTCGTTAGCTGGACATCATCCAAATTTGGATTGAGCATGGCAATAGTCGTGAGAAGACCGAACTTTTTATATTACCGAAAAATGGTGACAAAAGGGAGTGGGGAGTTGGGAGTTAAGGGACTTGTAATTAAAAAATATCCCAACATGAGGGCGCAATGCCTTGCGCCCCTACGGATTAAATTTAGATGTGGGATAATTTATTTTTTGGTGTTCCCTAATAAATATTTTTATTACTTTTAGCTAATCCCTAATGTCTCTTCTTGAAACTGATGATTATCGTCTAAAATCCAGCTTTTGATGTCAGTAGCTTTACCGTTTGTAACAGAAGCAATAATGTATGAGTATTCCTGCCAAGCAAGCACGCGATCGCATTCGGAAGGAATCGCGCTATTATTGGGATGGGAATGAAAAATGCCAATAATATCTAAGGATTGCTCGCGGGCTTGTTTTTGAATTTGTAACAGAGATTGGGGTGCGATCGCATACCGTTTTCTTTTGTTATATTCAGTTACACTGTCTGACAAATCGTTTGCCTCTTGACTCCAAGCATTTTCTGTAGTCACAATTTTGATGACAGTTTTTATTTTTTCATCTAAATAACCCAGCATAACCCCGCAACATTCTTCTGGATAAATGCTTTCGGCATGGGTGTAAATAGTTTGTAGATGTTCCTCGCTAAGTTGAATCATTAATTTTGTCAGTGGTCAGTGGTCAGTAGTCAGTTGTCAGTGGTCACTGGTCACTGGTCAGTTGTTATTTGTCAGTGGTCACTGGTCAGTTGTTATTTGTCAG
>JANNFJ010001013.1:0-2371 GCA_031379725.1 Calothrix sp. OTE_75_metabat_31 | reverse complement strand
AAATAAAGCTATAACTCTAGCTTTATTTATATCGCGTTTCTCAGTTTAATGAGGTACAGCCATTTTACACCAAGATAAGGGCGCAATGCCTTGCGCCGCTACATACAGCAGTTTGCTTTCTCATCGAATACAGGTAGAGACGTTACATGTAACGTCTCTACGATGTTTTGGGTTTTACACCATCTCATTTACCTGAAATCTGCTGTATGTACCTCACCTGCTTGGGAACTGCTATGTAGCGGTTCTCAGTTTAATGAGGTATGGTCACTTCGTCCAAGAAAGGGCTATTCTGTGCTATGCCCCTACGACTGTACCTCACTCGATAGGGAAGTGCCATAACCCAGATTCCGCACTTCCTTGCTATTGTGCCCCAATATCATCGTGACCCATCAAAAAATCGTTCAATGAGGCATCCTTAAAGGTAGAGGATTTCTCTGTATTTGCATACGACAAAATTAAGCTTGAGAAAATGCTTAATTTTGCCATCAAACCTATTCAATTTAATTACAATACTGGGCAGCCATCGCAATACATGCAAGTTGACTAAAATATCTACTGTTACAACCTTTGTCAGCGGTAGAATGCAATGCAGTGAATATAAATTCCAAAAACAACAACTCTTAATTGCTAATTCTTAACTCCTGACTTAAATTAATATTAACAGTAAGATTGAATGTCTTCTCCACATTTGTCTACTAGATAACATAAAGCCCGAAAACGCAACCCGACAAATTGGTCGTATAAAGGATTTAACTTGCACATTGGGGGAATATGAGCAATTTTGCGACCGAATACCATGATATCGCGTTCAAAGGGGCATTGTGCAGGAATAACTTTAGCGATTAGTTTCGCAAATTTGCGGTTTTGTATTTCTAATGAATCCAACCAATTGCGTAATGGTTGCAACAAATCCGATTTAGGTTGAATAAATTGCCCTTGATGGATTTGTTGATTATTTGCAGCGGGTTTAACAAAAGCAGAGAAAACAATTTGTTGATGATTTGTATTAACCATAGTAACGAGCTTCTCCTGGTCTTGATAGACTATTTGTTTATTTACTTCCACATTAGTTTCTTTTCGCCATTTGATTTGTATTCGCAATTAGAAATATAGCAAACACAAAATCCTGTAACTAGACAAAATTGGATGGTTAAATGAGGAATTAATAATTATTTAACCTCACCATTTCCCCTCGAACTGTCCAACTGAATACAAAATAGCAAATAAACTTTATAGATGTCACTAGTTTAGTAATTTATTTGCTGATATATCTAATAGCGATCGCATATCTCAAACATAACTAGCCTGTCTGAAAATGAACAGTATCTTTCGGTGTGGTTTTTACTGATCAAATCCCCGCTACCCTATTACCTCAGCCATATTGTCAAAATATTCTTTTTTGACGAAATTTATTTTAGGTGACTAATTTTCACAGTAAATGTATCATCAGTTACATTTATTAACAATTAAGAATAACTAATACTCCATGTAATGAAAAATTAATCGCTGTAGGCCAATATAGTAATTTAAGTTCGTCACCAACAAGACAAATTAATATATATAGAACTAATTTATCGGTTGGAAGCACGAAAATATTGTGTCTCCAAGGGATTGGTGCGTCTAAAAGAGTAAGGGCAGCTTTGGGAGTTAGGGAACACCAATCAGTTTTAACAGCATTTCCAAATTCAGTAGAAGATATGCTTTTCTTCTCTACAGCAGTTTACATGTAAATAAACCATACCGTAGGGGCACGGCACTGCCGTGCCCTTATGTACTGCCTGCCGTGCCCCCATATCTAACACTATTTAATTGTAAGTTTTCTGTTGAAAACTCGGTGGTCGGTTATCGCATAGAACCTTGACGGGGATATCCCTACCGTCAGTATAGTCATGTCCCAGGCGTGAGGATGTGCCATTTTGGCAACTGACCCAGTACTATTACGTTGATTTTTCTTTATCTAGAGTTAATTAAAGCTCTAAGCTTAAAAGTCAAGTAAAACGAGTCAATATCTATCCACTGGTATACTTTTGAGCTATTGCTGATAGAAAACGAAGTATTTATTTTTGATAAAGACTGGTTTTATCTAATGACGTTTTCAGTGTGAATATGCAACTTTAGATTCATGCCAGAGAAAAACTTCTCTGCAATTCATAACCACTAAGTAAACAAAGCCAAATCAAAAGTAGATAATGCAAATCTATACTACACAAGGCTTGAGGTAGATATGGACTGGCAACTGAAATTTTAGATCAGCAATCTAAAATATCTGCATTACTATCGACGCTTTGTAAAAAATAAAAACTGAACTTTAGCTTGAGTTCGCAATGTCAAACTTTGCCTATCTCAAGAAAAATAATTGCATCGATCAATT
>JANNFJ010000989.1:0-6406 GCA_031379725.1 Calothrix sp. OTE_75_metabat_31 | reverse complement strand
ATTCCCGTTGGGGCTAAAAATTTGCGCGTGATTGGGCAAAAATGGAATTGGTTATGCGATCGCCGACCAAGTAGTAGATAATCCAAATGTGCGAGTTGTAGCGATGCACGACGTACAACCCACAGACCCCCGTTATCCTTTTTCTCAACCCTTAACGTATGTTTATAAGGGTAAAAAAACAAACCCCGCAGTTCTTGCTTTTCTAGGAATAGCAACCGCAAACGAGAATCAACAAGTCGTAGAAAAAGCCAGAGCAGAAATTGCCCAAACTCCGACATCACTTGTTCCTTTTACCACACCTCCCACCACCGCAACAGCTACAAATAAAGTCAAATCAGCACCTGCCAACAGCCAGGTTGTAACATCTGTAGCACCGGCTCCAGGAAAGGTAGGAAAGGTTGCCAATGCAACTAATGCGGTAGCAAGTACTACTGCCGCTGACAGTGAATTTCCTTGGTGGGTATTACTCATCCCTGGATTAGGTGCGTTACTGTGGTGGGTAATGAAAGGCTTAGATAATGAAGCTCCTACCGCACTCGCACCTATTGCTAATCCCGTCGGAGTTGCAGCGAAAACCCGCGACAGCCGGATAGTTTTTACACCACTCGATTCTCAGCATGGTTATGCATATTGGGAAATTCCAGTATCGGTGCAAGAAGACTTAAGACGTGAAGGAAAACGCGGTTTAAAGCTACGTCTGCACGATGTCACCGATATCGACATGGATTTACAACCTTCCAACAGCGTTCAGGAATTTAATTGTAAAGAGCGGGAACCCGATTTACATTTTCCCATAGCCGCAGACAACCGCGAATATGTCGCCGAAATTGGCTATGTAAATAATGATAATGATGAATGGTTGAGAGTAGCGCGATCGCAACCTGTATTCGTTAGCCCCACACCTGGCTATACTCAAAAAACAACTGTACCAAATCAAGCATATAGCGAAAATGCCCAAGCAAGCGCCCTTTGGGGTCAGGAAACAGTCGCAGATGTAGTAAAGACCCCAGTTAAAGTACCTGCAACTACTCAAATATCCCCCGCAGCAGGTGCAGTCGCAGCAGGTGTAGCAGGTGCAGCAGGTGCAGCGGTAGTAGGGCCAACTTTATTTAGCTTCTTCAATCGCAAACGTTCTTCGGAAGCAAATATTAAGCAAGTTGATGATAGTAAGGTGATTCTCGTACCTCGAAGTGGGAATAGTGCTTATGCATACTGGGATTTGTCCGCAGCACGGAAAAACGAACTGCAAAACCGAGATGTAAGAGGACTTGCAGTTCGATTGCATGAAACTGATGATGTTTATTTAGATACATCAGATTTGAATTTAGCCGAGCCGATACAGCAGTACGAATGCGACGGAAAAAATGATTTGCATATCAACATTCCAGAATGCGATCGCAATTATTTAGCAGAACTTGGTTATGTTAAAGATGATGGTAACTGGTTGAAGATAGCTCGTTCGGAAGCTGTGAGAATATCATCTTTAATGCCAACAGACGATTACAATACCGCATCGTCGTCATTACCGTTGGAAACTACATCTTTGGAAACTGCAAAAGTACCTGTCAGCAGCTTTGCCAGTAATACTAAAAGTATTGCATCCGATACCGTAGATGATATTCAAGTCAACGGTACAAATGGTACAAATGGTACAAATGGTACAGCAAAAACAGCCCCCGGTTGGGTAGAAACTGCCAAAAACTCCTTGGGAACAGCAATAGCAGGAGGTGCAGCAGCAGTAGCTGGAGTAGGTACAGCTACTCGTACATTCTTCAACAAAGACTCATCCGCAAATGAAGATGGTCGTAGTGAGGTATTGAATCGGGTTGCAACGACAAAGAAGCAATGCCAAATTATCCTAGTTCCCCGTAATTCTCAAGATGCCTATGCTTACTGGGAAGTTTCCGAAGAATACAAACAAGCAGCACGTCAGCAAGGTGGACATCGATTTATGCTGCGAGTTCACGACGCAACCAACTTAGATATCGACTATCACCAACCACACGCAACCCAAGAATATTTTTGTTACGAAAGCGAATGCGATAAACATATTAGCATTCCTAAGTCCGATAGAGATTATATTGCCGAAGTTGGTTACTACACCGACGACAACCAATGGATACGAATTATTCGGTCTTTCCACATTCGGGTGAATTAGGGGAATGAGGGAGTAGGGAGTAGGGAGTAGGGAATAGGGGGAAGAGTGAAACAATCTACTTCTCCCCTTCCTCCCCTGTCTCCCCTGTCTCCTCTGTCTCCTCTGTCTCCCCTTCCTTCCCCACTCCCCACTCCCCACTCCCTCATAATTGGAGATTTACAAATGAGCATGTTTTTTGATATTCTCAGCGCAATTAATAATCCCAGTCAGCAAGGTAGCGTTTCGCAGCTAGCCGACATCATGAATTCCGTGCAGAATTTGACAAGCGATCGCGGAATTCAACCCACCCAAGTGCAAACGATGATGTCGGAAGTAGGTAATCTCATTCGTCCAGTATTGCGACAGCAGCAAGAAGCTATCGGTAGCGGTCGATTAGATAACTTAATCGGTGAAGTCGCTACAAACGGTGCAAACGGCACCGCATTCCAGTCGCTGTTTTCACCTCAACAAATGCAGCAAATCAGCGAAACAGTTGCCCAAAAAACAGGTATGAGTCCCAATGTCGTCCAAACGGCACTACCAACTGTTACATCTGCCGTATTAGGCTTATTACGCATGGGTACTCCGCAAACTGCCGCATGGGGCAATTCCAATCCCCTATTGAGTTCATTCCTCGATAGCGATAAAGATGGAGATACCGACTTAAGCGATGCATTCAAATTTGCTAACCGCTTTTTAAATCCTCCTGCATAGAAGAAGGGAGTGGAGGACAAATATTTTTACCTCTACTTTCCATCCCTCCTACTGGTTTGTGTCATTTATTTTCATGGGTTATAGGCCTTTTAAGAGGCCCAAATCCCCGACTTCTATAAAAAGTCGGGGATTTATTCTGAGGGGTAATTGTAGTGCGAGCATCTTGCTCGCTTTATTAACTGGATTGCTCGCTTTATAGTAAATATGTAGGGTGCGTTAGCACTACTCGTAACGCACCTAGCGATACCTAATTTTGTTCAAAAATGTTTGGGGGGTAGCCCTATATATAGTATGCGAGCAAGATGCTCGCACTACCCCATCAGAACTAATGACATAGACAATTACTCCCTTCTCCCCACTCTCTCAATTATTTTTCCCAAAAGACTTGTAATTTAAAATCATTGTGCTACTATTAGTAATCGTGGGCAGTCAGTAAGGGTCGATGTCCGAGTGGTTAATGGAGACGGACTGTAAATCCGTTGCGAAAGCTACGCTGGTTCAAATCCAGCTCGGCCCACTCCTACGATAATTAAAAACTCAAAGTCTGCTTTTAGTTTTTAATTAGTTTGCCCGTGTGGCTCAGTGGTAGAGCACACCCTTGGTAAGGGTGAGGTCACGAGTTCAATCCTCGTCACGGGCTTTTTAAGGTGATATATATTTTATTCTAATTTTTTGTAGGTTGGGTGTAGCGTAGCGGAACCCAACATTTACAGTGGAATCGGTATCACGCGATCGCACTCAGTCAAACTACAATCACAAAGTTAGTTTTTTAACGGTATTTAGTATATGTAGAGCTTTCATAACAATTCAAGGGATTCTAGATACGGACGCATAACATTTTGAACTCGGCAACTTTTGGCATAAAGCCAAATTTCATCCATTGGGCAACGTCGTTCTCGCCAACATTCTCGCAGTGCTTCTAGGGCAACATCAAGGCCAATTTTATTGCGAAACTTAAAGCAATCTGCAACTGTTTTAGCGAGAGAATAAACCCGCACAGTAACTCCTTCTATTTGATGTTCTTCAATTCCTGTTAACAGTGCTTTATCAGACATATACACTATCCGCAATGGCAGAAGTTCATCTTTTGGAGGACGTGCTTTTTGATTGATAGCTAACCAAACTTCATGAGGTGCTTGAGTTGTCAATTTATAGAAACTGAGTGCGGAGAGCAGGCAAATAACACCATGAGGAATTCGTAATTGTGTTTCAGCGAGGGTATGGCTTTCCGTAATTTTTGCATTAGCAAAAGTATAAATTCCACGCGCTGAACGAATGAGAAGCCCTTGTTCCTCAAGACGTTTTAAATATTCTCTATGAATTCCTATTTCTTCAATATCCTTAGCTCGAATTACGCCCGCTTTACTTGATAGTTCAAGTATCCGTTGGGTTTTAGACATAATTACGTCAACTTTGTATTAAATAGCGGATAATTATCCGTACGCTTGCCAAGATTTTGACTAAACGTAGGTAGTTATAGTTATATACCGACATCTTAACACAAAGACTTGCTTAAATAAATAATTGTGACGAAACTGTAGTATTTATCTATAAACAAAACAAATCAAAAAACTCGACTATATACGCATCGTCGTTAATATCTAATGTAGTAACAGGTAAAATTGGGATATATAGTCAGAAAAGCAAAAAACAATTATGACTGCGGTAGTCACTCCCATAACTTTAGATAAATTTCTACAATTACCCGAAACCGAACCCGCTTCTGAGTACATCGACGGACAAATTAAGCAAAAACCCATGCCACAAGGAGAACACAGCCGACTTCAAGGTAAACTTGTTAGCACTATTAACGAAGTTACAGAACCTCAAAAAATTGCTTTAGCATTACCCGAACTGCGGTGTACATTTGGTGGTGCTACTATAGTTCCCGATATTAGCGTGTTTCGGTGGGAACGTATACCCCGTACTGAGTCAGGAAGAATAGCTAACCGCTTTGAAAGTTATCCTGACTGGGCAATAGAAATTCTCTCACCAGACCAAAGCCAAACCAAAGTTCTCCGTAACCTGTTGCACTGTAGTAAAAATGGCACAGAACTAGGGTGGCTAATTCTTCCAGATGAAGCTGGCATTTTAGTTGTAGACCCAAACCAACGTATTGAACTGCTAGAAGCTTCACACTCACTCCCTGTCCTCAGTGGTATTGATTTATCTCTAACTGTTGAGCAAGTTTTTAGCTGGCTGAATATTTAACATCAGAGAATACGATAATTATTGGGAGAAGCGATTGGCATGACTTTTATCGCTGCTAAATGGACAATTGACGAATATCACCGCATGATAGCTGCTGGAATTTTGCGCGATACTACGAGCGGAGTCGCTTTGCGATCGCAAAGTTGAATTGCTGAAAGGGGAAATTGTCGAAATGCCACCAGAAGGAGAACCCCATGCTTATAGTAGTGATGAAGTTGGAGAGTATCTGGCTAAATTACTAGCTGACCGTGCCAAAATTCGTCACGCTAAACCAATTACACTACCCAACAATTCGGAACCTGAACCAGATATAGCCATTGTCCAACGTTTAGGACGCGATTACCGAGAGCATCACTCCTATGTGGAAAATATTTTCTGGCTGATTGAATATGCTAACTCTAGTTTAGAGAAAGATTTAGAGAGAAAGAGTAAAATCTACGCTGAAGCGGGTATTCCCGAATATTGGGTCGTAAATCTCAAAAAATTGCATTTGGTGGTGTTTCGAGAACCCTTAGATGGAGATTACGCTACTAAACTTACACTCACTGCGGGGACAATTCAACCGCTTGCATTTCCTGATGTTTCTGTTTTGGTAGAACGAATTATTAACAAATAATGGGATTTTTGTTTTTTATTAAAATTAGTCTTTCCTAGTAGGTTGGGTGAAGCGTAAGCGTAACCCAACAATTTATAAGGGTAAATGTTGGGTTCCGCTGTTGCTCCAGCCAACCTACGCTCTACGAGCAAAGTTCATTTTATAAACATGTTTAGTATAACAGCTAACTTTTAGATGAGAAGTCAACAAAAATACTTTGTGGTTAGTTGTCTCTTTAGTAACCAAGAGTAAAATTAGAGTATTTGCCACTACCAAAAAATTACTTTGGATGACAAATGACTGCACCTGATGAATTAATTACGATACTTGACCGTATTCTTGATGGAGGTCGAGACGAAAATGATATTACCTTATTGCGTCAATATATTGAGACTATCAATAGTCAAAATCAGACGCAGTTAGCGAAAAATATCGTTAATGCGAATGAAATTCAAGGACTCCACATTGGTAATATCAATAATTACCAAGGTTTAGATAAAGAAACAAAGGCAATTCTCCAAGACTTACAAGAAAAACTCCAACAAATAAAAATTCAAACATCCCCTCAAACAGGAGATAATAAATATGTCGCAAAAAATAACTCAGAAACGCAATTAACTTTACCTAATCCACCTAATCTTCAAAACTTTGAATTTGAAGTCTTAACTGTAGATGCTTACGGTAAAGAAAGTAAGCGTTACTGTAAACAAGCTAACTATTTTATCGAAAATTTAAGCGATATTGTTTTA
>JANNFJ010000978.1:0-3985 GCA_031379725.1 Calothrix sp. OTE_75_metabat_31 | reverse complement strand
TGTAGAGATGTTACATGTAACGTCTCTACAATTGGGATTTTGAACATAACATAACGAATAAAAAGATTGCGAAGTCTGTTAAATTAATTACAGAAACTTCTCAATACCTCATTAACCCGGTTTTGTGCTGTTTGTTGAGGAACGTGCTGGTTAGTTCGATTGTAGCTATTAGATACAAGCGCACCTCGATTTGAAGCTCGATTATTAGCATATTTACTGCTAGAACTACAAAGGGAACCGCTGCGAATTTCACTTTCGTTTTGACGGGTATTTTCCGATTCGATTTGCTTATCTGAATTATCGTTACTAGTTATAATCGCTGTTGGCTCCATCGAGCGGTTAGCACCATAATTTTGAGCAAAAGCAGCATTGGGAGCTATGATTAAAACGGCAGCTAAAAAGCCGAAAGTGTAAATTTTATTTTTCATTTTTTTAGACCTAATTTATGGCTGGGTAAGAGTTAGCAATTTTTAGAATATGATAAAGTAGCACCGAACTAAATAATTTTGGTCGGTGTTATCAGAACTGTTTTTATTAACAACAACGACATACAGAGCTTTTCCGAAATTAATTCGTAACGAATTTGTACTGTAGTTGTGCTTAGTTTTATTTAAGAGTCGCGGTAGATATATAATAAAAGCGGACAGCAAAATCTAATCATCTCACTTAAGACAATAAGATTTTGATTTTTAATTATTTCGCTTATTCTACTGTTACGGTCATAGTGTGATTTACAACACCATTGCCACTACTTTGTTGGGTGACATTTGTGCCAGTCCCCCTCAATTCCACTTTTATGGAAGATGATGCTGGAGAGTAACGTCCGGAAATTTCTACCGTATGTTCTCCAATTGATAAATAAGGCGATAAATTAATTTCTGATATCTTGCTATCTAGCTTCTTGATAACCTTACCATCGATGGTAATTTTACCAACAAATTTAGTGCCTGAGCTATCAATTTTCAGAATATGTGGCTGACGAATATCCACTGCGCGGAGACTCACAGAGCTAGAGCTTTTTTGGTAGCTACTATTACTAGATGATTGACTCGATTGACTGCTTTGTTGTTGACTAATAAAAGTTCCAGAGTCTTTCATATCATTATCGTCCTCTGAATTAATATTAATACTGTCGGAATCTGAATTTGAGGTTACACCCAAATTATTGCCTCGATCCACAAAAGTACTTTGCCGACCTTGGGTTAGATTTTGAAACAAGAAGACTGCTGTTGCAATTGCCAGACTACCGGCAAAAATAGTAAGTTTTTTCATACATTGATTTACCTAATTTGACGTAAAAGCTTTCACTAAAAAGAGGGGTTGGGATTACTGTAAAATCATCAGCTGATACCTAGCAATCTATTCCAATAATTTTGATGTGTGCTGGGGTTCAGAATCCGGGTTTCACAGAAGTTACCCGGATTCTAGCCCTCAAGGGAAAAGTCAAAATTAATAACATGGACTGCTAAAAGCCATTAATTTGTACAAGCCTCAATCTGTCTCTATTTTATCCCAAGCCCTAGTTATTAGAATCATTTCACGTTGTTAAGAATTAAATAAACCGTAAGAATCACAGAACCCGGACAAGAGCAAGATTTACCGGGTTGCTAGCTGACTCTTATCTACCACGCACGCGATTCATGAATTTAGGATCTTGTGCTGGGCTATAAACGTCTACTTGTACTGATGGACTAATGCCAATATTTCTGCCTCCATTTCTGACACCATTTTTGTCTCCATCAACAAATTGGTCGCTGGTGCGACGCTGTTCGCAACGTTCGCTAACACAAATTTGAGTTCCGCTACTACGAACGGTACTAACACCATTTTTGCAATTCGCACCGAAGTTCTGATTGGTTTGATTGCTTTGCGCTCTCGACCCTCTTTTTTGACCGCTAACCGCTACTTGGACGTTTGTATCAACCGCGACACAAACGGCTTGAGCAGAAGGTGTGAAGGACAGCATTAATAACGGAGAAAGTGTAGCTACCGAGAACATGCTTAAAGAAAATAATTTGATCATGGTAATTTCCTAATTAGAAAGTGAGTTATTGACAAGTTGTGGATGTTTGAGAACTGTAAGTTTGATTCACCGATGTGTTAGAACTGTTGCGTTGAACACTGCGATGGGTGATACTTCTTTGATTACATTGCATAGATGAGTTTTTTCCTCGATTCCAAGTTCGCACCTGGGTATTCTTTGGGCGGTAAATCCGCGCTGGAGTGCGAATAATTGTAGTTCTCTGGGGAGTTGTGTAAACTCTTACGTCTGTATCATCATCTTCTTCTTCATCGTCATCAACGCTAACAGTATCATTTCGCACTAAGATAGCTGGTGTAACCTCTAACGAGGGAACTACAACTGAACGAGAGAAGGAACGACGAAAAATATTTGCTGACCTGGGATTCGAGTAAATTTGGACACCATTGCCACCACCAACAATGACATTTGCGTTGTCCGTTTGCACCCTTACTTCTGCTGAGGCAATTCCAACAGGAAATGCAATTAGGGCAGAGAGGGCAAGGAATTGAATAGTTTTTTTGACAAGCATAGATAAATTACTCTCCTAGAAGAAAAAACCGATTTTTTTTTCTGCTTGGTAAGCAAATCGGCAAAACCTCTGTCTAAGACCAGTCAGCAGCACAGCACGACTAACAGAATGAATTCAACTTTAAAATTGAATTGATGCACGGGTTTAGACAAGAACGCACCCAAGGTTTGCGATTCTCGCTATCAGCATGTTTTTAGCGACGAAAGCGGGAATTTCTTTGAATTTGTTGTTGACGGTTGAAATCGCTGGCACGTTGTTCAACCCGACCACCATCTATCGCTACGCCATCTTGATTAATCAATTGATTAGAACGTTGGCGATCGCCAGGTCGAGAACCTCTGTGCTCTTGGATACTGGTTTGTTTGGCTTGCTGATTAACGCTGCTGCCATTACCAATAGCTGTTGCACTTTGGTTAATTTCTTGCCGACTTACACTATCGCCTGCGAATGCAGCAGCAGGGGCTACAATCATCGCAGCAGCGATTAAACCAAAAGCTAAGTTTTTTTTCATTTTTTTGACCTCAAGTATTGTAAATGACTGTAGTTTTCTGTGGGGTTACCATCGGCAGATTTTTAATTGAAATTCTCCTTGCCCTTATGTGTCAATTAACGGTTGCAGTAAGTACTGCGGCTAACAACAACTTGCCGTTGAGTGCTGACATTGTTGTTATTTTGGGTATTGCGAGAAGAATTTATCGCACTACCAGTTTGCGTGCTGTCCTGGGTAGAACGTTGTTCTTGAGTGGAAGAACTATTGCGACAGGTTCCGTAACTACCAATAACGGTGGCTCTCTTATATTGCCGCTGAACGCTAATGTTACTGTTGCGCTGAACGTTAGTACCACTGTTTAATGCAGCACCTTCTTGCACCGTAACTTGCTCGCTATATTGTTCCCCTGCAAAAGCAGTTGTCGGAATGAGGACTATCGCAGCAGCTAATAAACTAAAAGCGACAGTTTTGTTCAACATGTTCCCATACCTCATTTTTTGTTGGTTATTTGTCCCATGATGGCGTTGGGTGCTGATGCAAACAACGCGCCGATAAAATGAACGATAAGTTGAATATTTATGTTACTTACCGTTAATCACTGCACCATTTGGATTTGCTTGGTAGCCTGCATTTTGAGATGGTGCTATAGTCGTTTAAGCGGCTATCAAACCGAAAACAAGATTAAACTGTGTGTGTTCAATACCTAATTAATCTTGTGTGTGTGTAGTTGCCTGTGTTTAATTGTGTGTATTAGTTAGAACCGGGCGTTGCCAAAGTTAAAGAACTTAGCAGCGCCCAGTACTTTTTGACTCTTAGCGAATATGACGAGCGCGAACGTTTTCAACTTGTCTTTGGTTGTTTTCGTTGCTGTTGTTTTGTCTGTTGATAGAACCATCTTCAGCAACGCCAGTTTGCAGGTTGTCTTGATTGGAACGTTGTTTTT
>JANNFJ010000966.1:0-13561 GCA_031379725.1 Calothrix sp. OTE_75_metabat_31 | reverse complement strand
AATGAAGAACGTAACTTTACTGGACAATTAGAGTCTATCACTTGATACAAAAGATTTTAGTTATTCATTCAACTCTTTTACAACAAAACCTGACAAAAAAATGATTATTTAATATCCGTAGGAAAATAGCTGTAATGAGTTGGATGATTGGTATGACGTTATACATGATGCACGGTCTGTTTTTAGTTACTGACAATAAACTGACATTTTTTGAGGTCAAAAGCGATGATGGGAAAAGCTGCACTTTTGGAAGCTTTAGCACCAACAAATCGAGGTTTGCTAGCTACACAAGAAGATAAACAAGCAATACTGTCGAAAATCGCGGTATTGGAAGACCTGAACCCAACGCCTAACCCACTCGAAGCAAGCGAACTGCTTAACGGTGATTGGCGACTACTATACACTACAAGTAACGCATTGTTAAACCTCGATCGGATACCTTTGTATCGATTAGGCCAAATTTATCAATGTATCCGCGTAGAAACTAACAGCGTTTACAATATCGCAGAAATCTACGGTTTACCCTACCTTGAAGGCATTGTTAGCGTTGCGGCTAAATTTGCACCTCTAACTTTGCGTCGTATCCAAGTTAAATTTGAACGTTCTATCTTTGGCTTGAAAAGCTTAACTGGCTATAAATCGCCAGCAGACTTCATCGGGCAAATAGAAAGTGGTAAAAAATTTACCGCTTTTGATTTTTCGTTCAAAAATAATGAACAGCAAGGTTGGTTAGACATTACATATATAGATAGCGATTTGCGTATTGGGCGAGGCAACGAGGGTAGTGTATTTGTTTTAGCGAAAACATAACATACTTCCCTAGTACCATTTGACCTACTTCTTGAGTAGTATTTGCGAACATCGAGATTACTCAACTATTGTTTTTTTGTCAAGATGGTTGTAATACCTATTTGGTCAATGGTCAATGGTTAATGGTCAGTGGTTAGTGGTCAGTGGTCAATGGCTATAGGTCAGCAGTCATTGGTCATTAGACATTGGACGCTTCTGGGATAGTTAACCACTGACAACTGACGACTGACAACTGCCAACTGCCAACTGACGACTGACAACTGCCAACTGCCAACTGCCAACTGACAACTGACAACCGACAACCGACAACTGACAACTCCCAATTTAAATAACTTAACAAAGCCACATGTGGTAGCAAGCAAGTTGTAAAGTGAAATCAATCAGCCCTGTAAATTGGCAATTGATAAATAAAAGGGAAGAAATTTATGGTTCAACGTGGTTCTAAAGTACGCATTATGCGCCGCGAGTCCTACTGGTATCAAGACGTAGGAACAGTTGCATCGATTGACCAAAGCGGTATCAAGTACCCTGTTATCGTTCGATTTGAAAAAGTAAATTACTCTGGCATTAACACCAATAACTATGCCCAAGATGAGTTAATCGAGATCGAAGCCCCCAAAGCAAAACCCAAAGCAGCAGCCGCCGCCGCCAGCTAGAAAGGGTATTTTCTGCTTTTGATAGCTAATAATTTTTAGATGGGGTAGTAGGGAAGTACAGGAAATCATCAAAAATTTTCTGGCTTCCCTGCTGCCCCATTTTTGTATTTGCCCGTTTTGATTTAGCTTTGGGATTACCAGAAGTAGTACCCTAAAAGTAAAAGAGTCTGTATCGCTGTAATAACGATTAAATGCCTGAACTGACCGAAGTTGAAACAGTGCGGCGGGGTCTACATCAACTGACCCTCAACCAAAAAATTATTGGTGGAGACGTGCTACTGCATCGTACCGTCGCATATCCACCATCCATAGAAGAATTTTTAACAGGAATCCAAGGAAATCAAATTACCACTTGGCAACGTCACGGTAAATATCTCCTCGCTGTGTTAGAGTCCTCATTCCTTGGTATTCACCTCCGAATGACTGGTCAATTATTGTGGCTGCATCGGGATGAACCTTTACACAAACACACGCGGGTGCGAATATTCTTTGAGAATGACCGCGAATTGCGCTTTGTTGACCAACGTACCTTCGGACAAATGTGGTGGGTTCCCCAAGGGGTTGAAGTTGAAACTGTAATAACTGGTTTAGCGAAGTTGGCAGCAGACCCTTTTGAACCAGAATTTACCGTCGAGTATTTAGCCGATAAACTCAAAAATAGCCGTCGTCCCATCAAAACAGCATTACTCGACCAGTCAATAGTGGCTGGATTGGGAAATATTTATGCTGATGAAGCGCTATTTTTAAGCCACATTCGTCCAGAAACACTCTGTACAAATTTGACGCTTTTGCAAATCCAAAAACTTCACCCGGCAATTATTCAAGTCCTTACAACCAGCATTGAAGCAGGTGGTACAACTTTTAGTAATTTCTTGAATGTGAAGGGTATAAACGGTAACTATGGCGGTGTTGCTTTGGTTTATAACCGTACTGGTGAACCTTGCCGGGTATGTAATAGCCCTATCCAACGAATTCGGTTAGGTGGGCGTTCGAGTCATTTTTGCCTGGAATGTCAAAAATAAAATCGAAAATTGGCGTACGCCTACAAAGACTGTATACACGCTAAAATCCAGATTGAAACAAGTACACCTTTAAAATAGAACTTATGGCAGTCAAGAAAGGAGATATGGTTCGTGTCATCCGCGAGAAGCTCGAAAACAGTCTTGAAGCACAAGCTAGTGATTCTCGTTTTCCTTCCTATTTATTTGATAGTCAAGGTGAAATTGTTGATGTCAAAGGCGATTATGCTTTTGTGAAGTTTGGGAAAGTGCCTACACCGAATATTTGGTTGCGCTTGGAACAACTTGAAGCTTTTAGTTAGTAATGCCGTAGGATAGGCATCCTGCCTGTCCGATATGTAAGTATCCTGCCTGTCCGATATGTAAGCATCCTGCCTGTCCGATATGTAAGCATTTTTGTTCAACAAAAAGTACAGGGGATACCTGATTAGATTGGGGTGGTTTATTCGATTGGATCGGGCGGGGGAACCCCGCCCATACGTCAGGTAAAAAATTCTGTAAATATTGTTACTTATCGACGATATTCTTCATCATCAGGATCGCCATATGGGTCTTCACTGGCTGGGATAGGTTGACCGTAAGATTCTTGGTCGGCAGGGTCGCCATATGGGTCTTGACTTGCGGGAATTGCATTTCCATATTGCCCATCGTAACTTGCGTTTGAATATCCTTGGTCGGCGGGGTCGCCGTATGGGTCTTGGCTAGCGGGGATTGCATTGCTGTAATCTTGCTCGGCAGGGTCGCCGTAGGGGTCTTCGCTACTGGGACGAACATTGCGATCGCTATATTCGTCTTGTTCATCTTGGTTGTTATTCACACCACTAGCTAAAAAGTCTCCAACCTTTTTGAAAAAGTTATCTACCATGATTTTTGTCCTCATTAATTAAATGTTTACTGAAAAATTGATGGGGGAAAGGCTGCGTTTCAATTCCTTTATCCCTAATCAAACGAAATCTATAATGCTGGTGCTGCTTCTTGGGGAGCAATATCAGTTAAGTCACGACCAGTAGAACGCCCGTTATAGCCTTGAAAATCGCGGTATTTATCGGCTTGGTCGGCTGGAACTTGAATACCCTCGCTTGGTGGTGTTACCCAAACTGGGCGATTTTGAGCATCGCGGTAGTAAACCCGTCCATTTTTGGAAAGATAATATTTACCTTGAGCTCCTTCTGCTTTAGCATTTTTGCGCTGGTTGTAGAGATAGTAAAGCGCAGCCGCACCAGCTAAAGTAATCAAGACTTTGTTTCTGTTCGATAATCCCTTTTTGGCTTCAGGTTGGTTTGCGCGTGTAGAGTCATTTACTTGCCTACCAACTGTACTATCAACAGGTGGAGGTGCTGAGGCGTTGCGCGAATCTCCACCGCAGCCATTTAGCATTGGGATTGTTAATAAAGTCGAAAGAAATATTGCGACTGGAATCGGGGCGCGTTTAGCTTTGGTTTGAATTGCGTTCATGGTTATGTTTCCCCATCACCCTGTATTTTCTTGTGTTGGACAACAATACAGGTTTAGCTTTCCATGCAATCGTGATGTAGTTTGCGATGCGTTTCATCCTGCTTGCGAGGGAAGAGGAGATCAGTCTTTAGATGAGTTTTTTATAAACCTACAGTCCGACCTAAGAAAAAAGATTGAGTATTTACCTCTCCTGACTGGCAGCGAATGGTAAAGTTTAAGCTTTTAAGAAATTTTCATAGATATATATACGCACGTTGAAATTTTTTATAGCAATTGCTTGGATATTTTTCAGTATTTTTCCAAAAGTCAAAACGATTTGGTAAAAACTATACTGGTGCTGACAAGTACAAATGAATTAAACTTGCATAAATAAGCATAGATAGCGATATGAGTAAGAGTAAAAATACTGCTTTAAAAGAAAGTCAAATACAAGTTGAAATTCGTTTTTTACTTAGTTTATGGGATTTAGGTGCAGCAAATAACGAAGTTCAACGTGGTGTATTAAATAAACGTGTTGTCCGTAAACATGAAAAATCAACTGATTACAAAAATATAATTTCTGAGCTTGAGAAAAAAGGTGCGATCGCAATATCAAAAAATGGCTTTTTATTGGTATCACCCAAAGGTTTAGAAGTTTTAGGGGAAGGGCTAAAAAATCCTGATTTTAGATTTGAAGGAAATATTGTTGGTACTTGGGCTGCAAATGCATTGCTGAAATGGATAAGCGAGAACCAAAATGGTGTGTATGTAGCACCCTTAGTCAGCAATGATAATAGGAACGGCAAGCAAACAGAAATTAAATCTTACAGCGAGTTTAAAAAAGTTATCTTAGATGTTTACGAACAACTTAACCGCGATTATAACTTTGATAACTTAGTCCCAATTTATCGCATTCGTAGAACAGTAGGTAAACTAGTTACACGTTCTAATTTCAGCAATTGGTTACTAGAAATGCAGGCTGAAGATATCTTCCAACTGCAAGGTGGAAGTGTAGAAGATAGCGCACTTGAAAAACTTGAAGATTCTATCACAACAGAACTAGATGGATTACGGTGCTATGCCAGAAAACTAGAACTTAAAAAATAACTCATTATTAACGGAAGCAAAATATAATCATGACTATCGCTACAAACTCGATTGAAGGATTGATTACAAGTAAAAATCCTTTTGCGGGGCACATTGTTGTTAGACCTCAGCAAATCTGGGGTAAAGGTTTCCCCGATGTTCCGTCAATTAACGCTCATGCTTCCGATGCTGTTTTTAATGCTGTAGCGAAAATACGTCGAGGAGAACGCGAAACAGTTGGTATCACTATTACTGCTGAAAAAGGTCTTGGCAAAAGCCATATTATTAGTAGAATTAGCAAAAAAATGCAATTAGAAGACGATACTTTATTCGTCTATATGAGCAAGTATGACAATTTAAATCAGATTAAATACCAGTTTCTTCAAGCTGTTACTTCGAGCCTCCGAGTAGTTGACAGTCAACAGGTTATGCAATGGCAAAAAATAGCCGCAGCATTAATTAATGAAACTTTAGGCAAAAATCATACACCTCAGCAATATATACAATCATTCCCTGCTTGGTTAAATAAATATTCGTATAAAATTGTGGATACTTTAACTCAAGGCATCTTACAAATTAAACCAGATATTACTAACCCCTACATAGTTAGAGCTATCATCTTTACATTATCACCAGCACATAATAACTATGCTAATTATTGGTTATCTGGTGTTGAACTAACACAAATCCAAGCTGACAATATGGGTTTACCAAACCCAAAAACCCAAGACAGAGAAGCTGACGCACTCCCTAATATTCGACAAATTTTAGATATTATTAACGATTACTGCATTCCAGTAATTTGCTTTGATGAAATTGATACCGCTGATACAACAGAAAGTGGTTTTTCCACAGCACAGATTGTTGCGGCTTTAACAAAAGATTTATACAACAATCTCAAACGTGGTATTTTACTACTAGCAATGTATGCAAATACTTGGGCAGACGACATTAGAGCTTTACCACAAGCAGAAGCGGTAATGGATAGATTAGCAAGTGAAAACAATAGACAGCCAATAGCTTTAAACTATCTAAATTCAGATGATGTTGTTGCTATTGTCAAACAATGGCTGCAAGAATTTTACCAAGAAAATCAAGTCGTTCCACCTAATCCCTTATATCCATTTCAAGAGAATAAATTGAGAGAGTTTGGTAGAAGTAAGCCAACTGTTAGGTCTATCTTGCGATGGTGTTCCGAAAATTTTGTAGCTTCTGTCGATGTTCATCCAGTTGAAGCATATTTTAAAAATGAGCTAAAAAATATTGAAGTTGAAATTAATACATTGATGGAGGATGAGACAACAATTGCGAATGCACTATCTTTTGCTTTTGCTAGCCTAGTAGGTGAAACCATTGAAGAAGTGACGATTGAATATATTGAAGAAGTCAAAGCTAGTCAAGCCGACCAGTATATTGATTTTAAAGTTGTTTGTAATCAAGGCAAGGTAAAAATTGGTGTAGATGTACTTCAAAAACCTGGAAGTAAATACATTGGTGCAGCCCTAACACGACTTATTAATTATAAAAAGTTTGATATTAGTCGTGGATGTATGATTCGTTCAAAAACAATTAGTCCTACAGCAAAAGTTGCTAGAGCTTGTTTGCAGAAATTGTTGCACGAACAAGGTGGAGAGTGGGTAATGTTACAAAGTGATGATATTAAACCACTCCTTGCTATCTCTTCTGTTTATCATTGCAAAAATTATGAATTAACTAAGGAACAAATTTTTGATTTTATTAAACAAAATAAGCTTGTAATTAACAATCCTTTGATTCGAGAAATTTTAAGTGACCCTTCTGGACAAGAGCCAGCTAATTTAACTGATAATGAATTGCCAATACGGATTCCTCAAAGTAATCATTTATCTGAAAATGTTGACCTTAAAGTTGATAAATAAATATGAATCAGATTTTTTCGATTCAAAAAGCATTGTGTTTATCCACTCGTGAAGTAGAAGCTTTAATTCTAGGTCGTATAATTGCTGCTATTCCTCGACAATTTCTTCATAATGAGGAAAAATTTGCTCTCTACTCGGCTGACAGCGTATTAAATCAAACATATTTTGGATCTTCAGCAAAAATACAAGCTTGGGCTAAATGCGAGTTTTGCCCAGCTTTAAACAAGGCTGAAAATTTCGAGGTTTTATCGCAATTAACCATTTGGACACCAGAAGCTTTACAAGAGATATTGCTACAACAAGGACACATTTTTCTTGCTTATCTACGTGTATATCGTTTATCGCAACCGCAAGAAGTATCTGTAAAACTTGGTACGCAGCAAAAACTAGGAAAATTTGTTGGTTTACCTAACCCCCTGACGGTTTCAGAAGCAAACCCAGTATTAAGCGATCGCACTTTCACGAGACGTAAGCACCAACTCGAAACCCTCCAACCTCCTATACATCCAGAATTAGAGGAATTACTCGGTGCTTTAGCTTCTATAACTAACCCAGCAGTGAAACAGTTAGAGACAGATATCCAAGTTTTCTTAGGTTGGAATAGTCCACAAAATAACAAGCAACCTAATCCAGATTTAGCTTGGATAAATAATATTGCTGCACTGGGCAATCGTAGTAAAGAAGAAGACAATGGTAAAAGTAACTACCAAGCTGGGACTGATTTTGAAATTACAGTACGTGACAGTCTTAAGTTTTTAGGATTTACTATCGATTATGCTCACAAAGGTGGTGCAGGTGGTTTAGATTTGTTCTGTTCTAAACCATATGCATTAGTTGGTGAATGCAAAGCAGGTAAAAGTATTCCTAATAATACTGCCGTACAGTTGCTTAATTTAGGAACATTGCGGCTGCAAAGCCAAGAATTATTTAGGCAAGCTACAAAGTTAATTATCGGGCCGGGTGAAGCAACAACTCAACTTCAAGATGCTGCATTGGTACAAAGTATGTCTATTATTAATCCCGAAACTCTTGAAAAGCTAGTCAAACTACAAAGCAAATATCATAATTCAATCAATTTATTTGAGCTTAAACAATATCTGAAACCGGGTCAATCTGATGAGGAAGTTGAAAAATATATTAGTAAAGTAGAGGAAGATATAAAACTGCGATCGCATATCATCCAACTTGTAAAAAAATACTTGGAAAATACCGACTTTGAACGAGCAAGTGTTGATTCGCTACACGGTTTTATTGCTGGAGCGTCGATTAAAATTAAACCACAGGAATTACATGAAATTTTAATCGAATTATCATCACCACTTACAGGTTATTTAGGACGAATTAAAGGCGATGATTGGAAAGGCGATCGCTTTTATTTTCTCCGCGATTTACCTTCATATCCACTATTCTCCTAAAGTCAATATTCCCGCTTGATAATTTACGACCAACGCCAAAATCTTCAACCATTCAGAACCCAATAAAACTTCTGTCAATTCATTACCTGCAAATACAGGAATATCATACTCCTGTCCACCTAATAATATTTTACCTACATAAATATCAAATGAGGATATTCCCTGTGCAGTTTGTAAATCATCTTGACGTACAAACATCCAGTCCAAACTATCTATATCGTATTTGTTTATAGCTAAAAAGCCTGTGAAGCCAGTATCTAACATGGCATCCACAGGCAAATTTAATCCATCGGAAGCAATCAATTCAATTTCAAAAAAAATATGCCCCTCATCATCAAAAGTCCCTTGAATCATATTCTTCCAGAAACTCCTGTTTCGTTGATTCCAAACATATGATGAATTATATCTGGGTACTTTTGACGAGCTTTTTTGCTTGCTACTTCTTTATCTTTATCAATAAAGTAATCACCACTGTCTGGTTCTATGGCAATATACCAACCGTAGTATTTATCAATTAATTGAGGTAATAACTGTTTGAAAATTACTCGACATCGCTGGCTAAAAGCTTCTCTCTCCGCATCACGTCTAGCTAACTCTTCCGGTGCTATTGTATGTTCAGGAAATATTCTCCCGCGTCGGGCGCGTGGTTTTTGTAATGATTCTGTCATAATATTTTACTATTTTTGCTTGCAATAATTATATTTTATCTTGAAATTTGAACCTATTAATAATATTTTCAATAATTAATTTTGGGGGATTCTTTGAATCCGGGTAACTCCTGCGAAACCCGGATTATAGCCATTTCAAGAGACTCAGATTCCCGACAACTTTTACGGATACTGTTGGCGAATCAGGGGTGACACCCCTCAGCATCGGTTCCATATAGTCCTTCTGAATGCCTCAAATCCCGTAATACCATAGAATGGTATCGCTAATCGGAGCCAAGCCTGGGGCGGTCTTTCCGGCTTTCCAGCTTTCCGTGAGGTCTCTCCCCCCATTCGCATTTAGCGGCATCCTTTAAGAAGTCGGGGATCTAGCAGCCCCACCCTGCGGGAAACAAGCAACAGAATTAATGGCACAGACCACTACTTTTATTCAAATTTGACGATTGGTAGGAAGTCCCCGGAATTGGGGACTGTTTGATGAAGGTTCTTGTTAATACTCTTGTATTTTTTCAACTATGAAACGAAAAAAACGCTTCTTTAAGCCTCCTGTAATTTTGTTGATTCTTGCATCTGGTGTTTTGGCAATTAAGATTTTTATTTGGGACTCTAAAGATAACCGCTGGCTCTTAACTGATATTTACTATGTGCCAGAAGTCACGGCAAAACTAACAATTGCTCCACCAATTGAACAAGCTGCCACAAGTAAAATAGAAATTGATGATGCTAGCAAACTCAATAGTACGAAAGTATCTAAGATTTTTAAGCCAACTTCTGTAGAAGAAATTCTATCTATTATCCAATACGCGAAAACGCAAAATAAAAAAATATCTCTTTCAGGGGCTAGGCACAGTATGGGAGGACAAATTGTCTATCCCAACTCTTTCCACTTAGATATGTTGAAATTCGATAAAATTAAGTACAACACCGACCAAACGATAACAGTTCAAAGCGGAGCCACTTGGAAACAAATCCAAATGGAATTGGGTAAGCATGGTCGAGCGGTACGTGTAATGCAGGATTCCAACATTTTTTCTGTTGGTGGGTCAATGTCTGTGAATGCTCACGGTAAAGATCCTCGCTATGGCTCTTTAATTGAGAGCGTCAATTATTTTAAACTTATAACTGCCAATGGTGTAGAAATTAAATGCAGCCCCACGGAAAATCCACAGCTATTTCGGTCTGTAATTGGCGGTATGGGACTTTTTGGCGTAATTACTGAAGTTAATCTCAAAACTGCGGAAAATACCACTTATAACTACACAGTTATTCATAAACCCCGCAGTGAAATGATTTCATTTATGGAAAAGCAGATAAAACGTCCAACCTTGGAGATGATTGAGGCACAAATATCTGTCGATCGGTCAAATTTTCTGGGTGAGTCTCAAATTTACTACTTTGATAAAGCAACACCGAATCCTGTTCTGAAAGACGATGTAACTGGAGAGAACAGTATCTGGCTGAGGAAACTTGTTTATCGGACTTCACGCAATAGTGACTGGGGGAAACAGTTTCGCTGGTTTATGCAGAAAAATATTGCTCCCTCGCTTGACCCTGAGCAGTTAACCCGAAATTCTGGTATGGCTGCTCCCTTCCGAACATTGGAATTAAATCAACCCGACACTACAGATATTTTACAAGAATATTTTGTTCCTGTTGAGCAAGCAAATAATTTTCTGGATAAATACGCACAGTTATTACAGGAAAATAATATGTCTTTAATCAACGTCACAGTTAGAAAAGTTAATAAAGATAATAGTGCCTTAGTTTCCTATGCTACATCAGATATGTATGCATTTGTCTCTTACTATAAAATTGCTCGTAACCACTCAGATAGTGATCGCGCAAGCGTGCCGGAGGCATATCGCATAACTAAATTTACACAAAAAATGATGGATATCCTACATCAAACCAAAGGAACTTTTTATCTTGCCTACAAAGGATATTACACAAAAGAACAACTTTATCGGATGTATCCCCAAATATCAGTACTTTTTTCCCAGAAAAAACAGTACGACCCCCAAGAAATATTTTCCAATTCCTGGTACGAACAGTTTAAACCGTAGGGGCGGGGTCTCCCCGCCCTGCCCCCACGGCGAATCTCTCCCGCCCTGCCCCACGGTGAATCTCTCCCCGCCTTGCCCAACCTAATAATCATTAATTGAATCGGCATAAAACTTAGAAACTTCCAATTAAAAAACTATCCCATAATGAGGGCGCAATGCCTTGCGCCCCTACAGATTAATTTAGGATTTGGGATAATTTATTTTCTGGTGTTCCCTTATATCGAGAACTCAATTTGATTGCTACTATTAAGCCCCTCCAAAGCAGCTTTCGCAGCCACTAAATCGTAAGGAAAAGGTCTTCCACGGGTAACATAATCCACCGGTTGGACAGGACGATGCCGCAGCACAGCATTCACAACAACGCAAGGCTCAGAACTAAAACTAATTATACCGTGCAATACTCCCGGCGGAATTATGGCTACCGCAGGTCGCTTGTCACTTAAGGGGATGTACTGATATTTTTTGTCAATCAATGTAACTAATATAAATTCACCTCGCACTACTAAAATTTGGTCGGTTTGCGATTTGTGAACAAATAAATCATCAATTGCACCCGCTGGAATTTGCACTAGCATAGTTTCATTACTAGCTTGGGGGGTGAAAAATTGTGCCATTCCACCTTTGATTGATTCTAAATAGCGGATTTCGATACTTCTAGCTTTAGCCATATTGATTAATTCCTAGTATTTGAAAGTTTTAATTTTAAAATGTCAATAACCGTCGGCTCGCGGCATCCTGCCTGACATGAGTCAAAAAATAAAGAATATTCATAGGACAGGCGAGACGCCCATCCTACGGCTCTAAAAAATGGCTGAACATGTGAAAAATTAAGCTCTTAACTTAATCTTAGATGTTCAACCATGAATAATTGTTACGAAAGCAACAATTGTTGGCTAAATTATGGTGATTAGTTTACACAAGTTAGCCCATCGATACCGTAAGGCTACTGGGTTCAGCAAGGTTACCTTTGAGGACAATGCCGCGTTGATTGGCGTGCATGTGGCGCAAAATCTTGTAAATTGGCTCAATTTTATCGCTTGCGCCGGCTTTTTCGGCTACTTCCGCTAAAGTTAGCGGGCTTTTCTCGCTTTGGATAGCATTCACAACTTTTGTCTGCAAATCCAAAATATCTGCTGCAGCTTTTTTACCTGCTTCAACACCAGGTTGGTGATAAGCATTAACGTTGACCAAGCTGGCATAGTAGCCAACGGCACGCTCATACAATGCAATTAAGGCACCGACGATACGAGCGTTAACTTGGGGAATAGTTAACGTAATAGAATCGCGGTGGTTTTCGTAAAGGGCTTGGCGCGTACCTTGGAGGAATCCCGACAGGTAATCACCGGAGGTAATACCGGGTTCGAGTTCGGGTGATGTTCCTTGACGGTCTTCTAAGACTTCGATGAAGGTTAGGAAGAAGTTGGGTACACCCTCACGCAATTGTTGAACGTAAGCATGTTGGTCTGTGGAACCTTTGTTCCCGTAGACGGCAATACCTTGATAAACAGTGTTACCATCGAGGTCTTTTTCTTTACCCAAAGACTCCATTACCAGTTGCTGCAAGTAGCGGCTAAATAGCAGCAAACTATCTTTATAGGGCAAGACGACCATATCTTTTTCACCCTTACCGTTACCTGCGTAATACCATGCTAAAGCTAGCAGTGCGGCAGGATTTTTCTTGACATCGGGAATGCGGGTTGCATCGTCCATTTCTTTCGCACCGTCTAGCATTCCCTTAATGTCGATGCCTTGGAGTGCTGCGGGAACTAAGCCAACGGTAGATAATTCGGAAGTACGTCCACCTACCCAGTCGTACATGGGGAAACGCATCAACCAATTTTCTGACTTGGCTTGTTCGTCAAGTTTGCTACCACCCATTGTGATGGCAGCAGCGTAATTTGCAAAATCCAAATTTTGTTTAGCGTAGGCATTTTTGACTTCTAACATGCCATTACGCGGTTCGGGTGTACCACCAGATTTGGAAATTACGAGTACCAAAGTGCTGGAAAGACGATTGCGTAATTGGGTGAGAATGCGGTCGATACCTGCGGGGTCTAAATTGTCGATAAAGTGAATTGCCAGGGGTGGAAAGTCCGGAGAAAGAGCTTCGGCGACAAATTCGGGACCAAGGGCAGAACCACCGATACCGATGGAAATAATATCGGTAAAACGGGCAGCTTTGGGTGGATGAATTGCCCCGGTATGAACTTTTTCGGCAAATACTTCGATTTGCTCGATTGATGCGACAATCTCTTGGGTAAGTTCAGGAGTCGGTGCTAAATCGGGATTTCGCAGCCAGTAATGTCCAACCATGCGGTTCTCGTCAGGGTTTGCGATCGCACCCTTTTCGAGTTCTACCATATCAGCAAACGCTTTCTCGAACTTTGGTTGCAATGTCTCAACGAAAGCATTATCAAAACGCATCCGACTCACATCGAGGTAGAACCCCAATCCTTCGTGGAAATACAGCCATTCCTGGTATCGCTGCCAAAGTGTCGTAGCGTCCATAGGGAAA